>JBQTKE010000549.1:0-40263 GCA_052386435.1 Myxococcaceae bacterium | reverse complement strand
TTCTTCGCCGAGCCAACACCGCAGCGCCGGTCTTACCGACAGAAGAGCGATCGGTCGGCATCCTCAAGCTGGACACGGACGCGCACCGCTGTTTCGTGGGCGAGACCGAAGTGCCGCTGACGTTGTTGGAGTTCCGCCTCCTCCACCACCTGATGAACCGCTTGGGTCGAGTGCAGTCCCGCGAACAATTGCTCGAAGAGGTTTGGGAGCTGTCGGGCTCTCTGGAGACCCGCACGGTCGACACCCACGTGATGCGGCTGCGCGAGAAGTTGGGCGACGCGCGCGCCTACGTTGAAACCGTGCGAGGTATCGGCTACCGAATGGTGGCACCCGCCTCCGTCCCGGCGACTTGATGCCTTGATGACGACCTCAACCACCACCCCCCTGAAGATGGACGCCGAGGGGCTCCGGATTCATTACGGAGCCACCGAGGCGATCAAGGGGGTCAGTCTGGGGATTCAAGAGCACCGGGTCACCGCGCTGATTGGCCCCTCCGGCTGCGGCAAGTCCACGTTCCTGCGCGCCTTCAATCGCATGAATGACGTGATTGAGGGCACGCGCACCGAGGGCGCGGTCCGGTTGGACGGCCGAAGCATTCATGACCGGGCGCTGGATGTGGTGGAGCTGCGGCGGCGCGTGGGGATGGTCTTTCAGAAGCCCAACCCTTTTCCCCTCTCCATCTTCGACAATGTCGCGTACGGCCTGAAGCTGGATGGCCTTCGCCGACGCACGCTCTTGGAAGAGCGCGTTGAGCAGGCCCTCAAGGCGGCCGTGCTCTTCGACGAAGTGAAGGACCGGCTCACCGAGAGCGCGCTTTCCCTCTCCGGCGGCCAGCAGCAGCGCCTGTGCATCGCCCGAGCGCTCGCCGTTGAGCCGGAGGTCTTGCTGATGGATGAGCCGGCCAGCGCGCTCGATCCCGTGGCCACCGCTCGGATTGAAGAGCTCATTCACGTCCTGCGCGAGCGCTACACCCTGGTGATCGTGACCCACAACATGCAGCAGGCCGCTCGGGTCTCCGACTTCACCGCGTTTTTCTACATGGGCGAGCTGGTGGAATTCGGCCAAACGGAGCAAATTTTCACCAACCCGCGGGAGAAGCGGACCGAGGACTACGTGACCGGAAAGTTTGGCTAAGCGCGATGCCTTCGATTCACACCGACAAGGCCTTCGAACGCGATCTGCGCGACCTGCGCGAGAAGCTGCTCGCGATGGGCGGCAAGGTGGAGAAGCTGATCGCCGACAGCACGCGGTCGCTCGCGGATCGCGACTCAAAGCTGGCCGAACAGGTCACGCACGAGGACGCGGAGGTCAACCGCAACGAGGTGGAGATCGACGACCTCTGCCGTCGAATCCTCGCGCTGCGCCAACCCGCCGCCAGCGACCTCCGGTTGATCACCACCGCGCTGAAGATCGTCACCGACTTGGAGCGCTGCGGTGATCTCGCCGTGAACATCGCCGAGCGCGCGTTGGACTTGAATCAGGTCGCCCCGCTCGCGCCATACGTCGAGCTGCCGCGGCTGGCCGACCTTGCGCAGTCCCAACTCAAGCAATCCCTGGACGCGTTCGTCGCCGCCGACGTGGCCAAAGCGGAAGAGGTCCTGAAGGGCGATGACCACCTGGACGCGCTGTTTCTGAAGATTTTCAACGAGCTCCTCAGCTTCATGATGGAGGACTCCAAGAACATCCGACGTGGCACCAGCCTGATGTCCATCGCCAAACACCTGGAGCGCATTGGCGACCACGCGATGAACATCGCCGAGATGGTTGTCTACATGGTGAAGGGCACCGACATCCGACATCCGCGCAGCCGCAAGTTGGCGCGTTGAGGGACCGCCTCGTCGAATTGCTCCCGAGGTGGTTAGACTGTCGACTCTTAACGCGTCGGAGGCAGGTTGACCGGTCGGGCTTCTTCCAAAGAGCGGATCCTCGTCGTCGATGACGATGCGGACTGGCGAGAGTTCCTGAGGCTGAACCTCGAAGAGCTGGGCTACGAGACGGTCGAGGCATCCAACGGACGCGACGCGCTGGAGACGCTGCGAACCCAAACTTTCTCCGTCGTGTTTTTGGATCTGCGAATGCCCGGGATGGATGGCGAGGAGGTGGTGCAGAACCTGCCCGCAGAACATCCGCAGATCGTGTTCCTGACCTCCGCGCCCGCGTCCGAGGTCGGTGGTGCGCTGCGCAGCGGACCGCACTACTACCTGCCCAAGGGGGCGACCCGGCAAGAGCTGTCGCTGATGCTGGAGTCGCTGGGGGCTTAGAGCGTGAGCTTCACCGACGCGCCACGCTCGGTGACCTTCACGGTCTGCGTCTTCTCTCCCAACTTCTCATGCCACACGCCCAACGTGTACGAGCCGGCAGGCAGCGGCGGCAGCTTGAACTTCCCTTCGGCGTCCGTCACCGCGAAGTACGGATGCGGGAAGACCTGAACGTAGGCGACCATCCACGTGTGGCCCGCGTCGCAGCCGGTCTGAATCAGTCCCGGCTCGCTCAAGCTGAAGGCGCGCTTCATTCCTTTGAGTGGCATCGCTACATTGAACGGCGTCTTTCCGTCGGGCCGCGTCCCGCGCACGTTGTGCAGCAGGTTGTCGGAGTTGAGCGCGACCAGCGAGTCTCCGACTTGCGCAGCGGTCACGTGGGGGATGTAGCGGCAACCTTGTTGATCCAGGGTGCGTTCGCGCGGCGGCGTCTTTGGACCTGCGGGCGGCGGGTTCTTCACGTAGACCACCGCGTTCTGCACGCCGCCCTTCGCGCCCAGGAGAAGCGACTCATCCGGCTGACTTTCCCCGCACACCTTAACGTCGCGCCTCACTGGCTGGGCGACCGGCTTCGCGACCCCAGCGTGGTGAACATCGCCCTGGACCGGGCCAGCAGACAAAAGCAGCGCGATGAGCAAAGGCATCGACAGCGGTTTATATAAGGTCCTGCCGGCATGAAGCTCTACGCGATCAGCGACATCCACGTACGTCACGCCGAGAACCGCAAGAAGCTGGAGTCCTTGCGGGCCTGTCCCGACGACTGGCTGATCCTCGCGGGGGACGTGGGCGAGACGCTGGACCACATGCGTTTCACCTTCCGCACGCTCGCGCCGAAGTTTCGCCAACTGGTGTGGGTGCCAGGAAACCACGAGCTGTGGACGATACCGAAGGACCCGGACCAGCGAAGGGGCCAGGAGAAGTACGACGCGCTCGTAGCGCTGTGCCGCGAATACGGAGTCCTCTCTCCAGAAGACCCCTACCCCGTCTGGCCCGGTGAAGGGCCGCGGCTGGTGATCGCCCCGCTCTTCCTCCTCTACGACTACTCGTTCCGCCCACCCGAGGTCTCCTTCGAGCAGGCGCTGCCGTGGGCGCTGGAGATGGGCGTGCTCTGTACGGACGAAGCCATGCTCCACGCAGAGCCGCATCCGTCCCGCCAAGCCTGGTGTCATCAGCGCCTCGAGCAGACCGCGGCTCGACTCGCCGCGGTTCCGGCCGAATTTCAGACCGTGCTGATCAACCACTTCCCGCTGCGCCAGGAGCACGTGCGGTTGTGGCGGATTCCCCGGTTCTCGCTCTGGTGCGGCACCAAGCTCACCGAGGACTGGCACACGCGTTTCCGCGCCCATGTCGTCGTCACCGGCCACCTGCACGTGCGCGCCACCGACTGGCGCGATGGCGTTCGCTTCGAAGAAGTCAGCCTGGGCTATCCCAGTCAGTACGATCAGACCTTGGACGCGCAGCGTTACTTGCGCGAGATCCTCCCGGGCCCCAGCCCCGCCGAAATCTCGCGTTGAGATTTGTTGTCCCGAAGTCGTTGTGTTTAAGGTCCCGCCGCTTTTTCGGGGGCCTTGCCGCGTTCCCCCGCTTCACCCGCTTCGGCAGCACGGGACCGCGATGCGTTCGACCGCCCGAAACTGTTTGGCCCTTCTATCCGTAGCGCTCCTGCTGAGCGTGGACGGCTACGCGCAGCAGCCCACTCGCAGGACGCGCCGTCCCAAAGCTTCTGGCCAATCCACGCGCCCAGTGGAACCGCCCACCGACGACGCGCCACCGCCTTTCCGAATCGAGGACACGCCGACCGCGGATCAGCGCGCTGCGCAGGAGGAAGCAGACCGAGCCGCCGCCGCCGAAGCTGCCGCGGCTGCCGCTGTCGCGTCGGAGTCCGCTCCTCTTCCCGCGCCGCCCCCGCCCGCCAAGCCGAAGTCGAAGACCCCGCCTGCTCTCCCCGCGGAAACGCCAATGCCGAGCTTGGCGCCCTTCACCCATCCCGCCGACAGCCGTCCGCTGCCGCCTCCAGCCCCTGCACCAGAAGACGACAGCTCTGAGCTTGAGCGCCGCCTCTCCGCGTTTCAAGCCGACCCGGTGGTGAGCTCGATGAAGCGCAAGCAGAAGCTCTCCGAGGTGCCGATGACGGTGTCTTGGATTCCTGCCGAGGAGTTGGAAGGTACCGGTCAGTTCACGCTCTGCGACGCTATCCAATATTTCCCCGGCATGGAGTGCCGCCACGGGGCCATGCGCAAAGCGGTGGTCAGCGCGCGCGGCTTGGGCTCCAACTTCCTCTCCAACCGCTTGCTGCTACTGCGCGACGGTCGTCCTGAGACGGATCCCTGGACGGGCATCTTCTATCCGGACGAGACGACGCCGCTCACCAACATCAAGCAGATCGAAGTCATTCGCGGCCCGGGCTCTTCGCTCTACGGCTCCAACGCGTTCAGCGGTGTGATCAACATGATCCAGCGCGACCCGGACGACCTGGTCAAAGACAAGAGCTTCGGCGCGGATCTCCGGTTGCTCGGTGGTCAGTACAACACCGGTCGACTGCAAGCGACGGTCGCGGGCAAGGCCGGGCCGGTGGGCGCGCTGGTCAACTACTACGGGTTCCGCTCGGACGGTCCGCAGCTCTTCTCCAGCCCCGCGCAGAACATCGTCGACACCAACGAGTGGACCGTGGTCCACCAAGTCTCCGGCAAGGTCGTCGCAGGTCCGTTGAAGCTGGACGCGTCGTACACGAATGCGCGTCTGGGGCGGCCCGGCGGTAACAACGCGCTGGCGATTGGCAACTGCGGGCGCTGCCATTACACGCCCAACGACTCCGAGCTCGTGGAGAACGTGAATCTCAACGCGCAGGTCGACAAGAAGGTCGGCAATGCGCTGCGGCTGTTCGCGGAGGGCTACGCCTTCTTCAAGCGCCGCGAGGTGAACCTCGAAAATTCGATCACCAACGAGATTCAGCCTAGCTTGGGCAAGCGGCGACGGCTCGGTGGTGAAGCGCGCGCGCTGCTCACCGTGGGCGACTTGAACCTCACGTTGGGCGGCGACGTGAAGTTCGACGTGGTGAACAACCAGAACATCCTCAGCGACCTCACCGACAAGGACACGCACCAGACGATCTTCGGCGCGTTCGTGGACGCGGAGCTGCGGCTGACGTCGAACCTGATTTTGGGCGCGGGCCTCCGCTACGACGCGACGCTCATCCCGGCGCAGGTCTGGTCTACGCCCAGTACCCAGCTCTCACCGCGCGCGAGCATCGTCTACCACGTGACCCCTCAGGTGGCCTTACGCGCCAACTACGGCCGAGCGTTCCGGGCACCGACGCTGGCGGAGCTGGCGATCAACCAGCAGATGTACGCGTCGACGCTGTTGGGCAATCCCGCGCTGGCGCCAGAGACGTTGGACACGGTGGAAGGCGCGGTGGACTTCTGGCCCGCCGAGGGGAAAGTCCGGCTCACCGGCAAGGGCATCTACACCGTCGCGTCGAACTTCATTAACCAGGAGTTCATCTTCGGGTCGACGTCGCAGTACCAGAACATTGGCAACGCGGTCGTGATTGGCGCGGAGGCAGAGGCGGCGGCGCAGGTGCCGTCGATCAACACGTCCTTCGACTTGGCCTACCAATTCCTCCACACCCGTTCGATTGGGTACGACGGCGTCTCCGCGGGGTCGCTCGATTACGCCCCGTCCCACCGCGTTCACTTCCGAGGCCGCACCACCTTGGGGCGCTTCTACGCGGACGTCTACGCGCTCTTTGTCAGCACGCGTCAGGATCCGTCGCTCGCGATTGATCCCACCACCGGTCTTGAAAGCACGGCCCATACGGCTCTGCCCAGTTATCTCGTCGCCAGCGCGCGCATTGGCTTCAACGTGGTCGACAACCTGAGCGTCTCGCTCTACGCGACCAACCTGTTCAATACCCAGTACGAAGAGTCCTACGGCTTCCCCCGACCCGGGCTGAGCATCTTCAGCGAGATCAAATTCGTGTATTGAGTCAAGGCTGAGCCAGCAGAGTTCTACGGCTTGCTTCAACTTGGGCTGAGCATCTTCAGCGAGATCACCTTCGTGCATTGAGCCAGGAGTCCGTGAGCGCCCCCGTTCAACTCGACTTGTCGCTCGACCCGTCCTTCGCCCCTCGCACCATCGAGGCGATCGCGCAGGTGTTCTCCGAAGCCAACGCGACGGTGCGCTTCACCGAGCGGGCCACGCTGCGTCTGGTGAATGGATTGGAGCGGCTGGAGAACGACGGCCGCATTCAGATTGTCCTCGAGCCTGGAGCCTTGGAGTCCGCGCACGCGGCGGTGCTTCGGACAACCCCCGCTGGGATGGTGCTGGCGACGCGCGAGAACGGTCTACCCAGCGTCTGGGAGACCTCCTGTCTGGTCGCCTTGCTGACGGGCGCGCCGCCTTCGTCTGTGCAGCCCGCGCTCCATCTGACCCTGCGGCGGACTTTCGGCATTCAAGCCGCGGCGCACGAAGCCGCGCAGACTGTTCGCGCCGCGGGGGGCGGAAATTACGCCGCCGCTTGCGCCGCGGATGTGATGCATGAGATTGCGGCCAATGCGCTTCTAGTGGCCCCGGTGACCAGCGACGGAACGCCCAAATACGCTCTGCAGCGAGACGCCAAGCTCGACATTCCCGTCGACGACGCGTGCGAGGTCAGCCTCTGGGTGGCGAACGATCGCGTCTTCCTCTCCGCCTTGGACCGGTTCGGTCGCCTGGGGACCGCGCCCATCGCCTCTGCCATCGCGGGGTTGGGGAAGCGGGCACGCGTGGACGTGTCAGGCGGCGGCGCAGGGCTGGGCCTGCGGCGAATTGTCGAGCACAGTGACCTGGTGGCGATTCGGGTGCATCCAGGGCGTCAGTGTGAGGTAACATGCGCGGTCGAGTTGGCGGAGAACCGCCGGCGCGCGGGAAACCCGAAATCGCTGATGTACCTGGTCAGCCGGGGACACGTTTGAGCGGGCGCTCTTCCCATACCGTGGTGCAACGACTGACCGCCGGTCCGGTCACGCACCTCCAACTCTCGGGCATTATCGACGAGACGTTCAACCCTGCCCTGCTCACTCGGGACATGGTGGGCCACACCATCGTCGATGTTGGCCGCGTGGAGCGGATCAGCTCGTTCGGCGTGCGCAAGTGGATTGAGCTCACCAGCAAGCTGCCGGAGCAAGTCAGCGGCCTCTACGTCATCCACGCGCCGCCTTTGGTCGTGGACCAGCTCAACATGGTGGAGGGCTTCGCCGGCGTGGCGAAGGTCCTCTCCGTCCTGGCGCCATACACCTGCGGTCAGTGCCGCGAGGACAGGCTGCGCGTAGTCGATGTCCGAGTCGACGCGCAGAACATCGCGGACGGCAGCGCGCCGGATCACATCTGTCCTGTCTGTCAGTCGCACTTGGAGTTCGCGGATCAGCCGGCGGAGTTCTTCGACTATCTGCGCCACCAGTCGAACGGTCCCATCAACTCCACGGTCAGCCATTACCTGCAGACGCTGCGCCCTTCCACGAGCGCGCCGCTCACGTCGCACGTGAAGCTGATCAAGGACGACATCACCTTCATTCGCGTCTCCAGCGCGCTCAAGGGCGACCTGAACACGCGGCGCCTCACCGCGGGCATTGAAGGGCGCGTCGCGTACGACTTCGGCAACGTCACCGTGCTGGAGCCGGAGGCCGTTCCGAAGCTGGAGCAGGTGTTGGACGCCGCGGCGGACGGCGCGCATCCCTTCCTGTGGCGGGTACCACCGTTGGTGCTGCTCGCTCTGGCTGCGACACGACGCACCTACCGGGTGGGGCTGCTCACACTCTTGCTCCCGTGTGAGTGTCGAAACTGCGGCAACCGGACCACCCAGAGGATTCACGCGGGTACGTATGCGCAGGAGTTGGAACAGGGCAAGGCGCTCACCACCCTCTGTCAGATCTGCGGCGGCAACGCGGACATGCCGCTGCTGCGCGACGCGCTGGACTTTCTGCGAGCGCACGCCACGCGCAACCCGCCGCTGGAAGACGAGCTGGAGACGTTGGAGCCGCGCGCGCTGTCGCAATACTTGGCGGGGATCGCCGCGCAGGACGCGGAGGCCCATCCGGATCAAGGGGCAGAGGCCACCGGTCAGATGTTGGGGAGCTCGCTGAAGCTGGAGATCCTGCGTCGCCTGGGTCAGGGCGGGATGGCGGAGGTCTTCCTCGCTCGACAAGTCGGGCTCAAGGGTTTCGAGAAATACGTGGTGGTGAAGAAGATCCTGGAGAGCCTGGCCCAGTCTCAGGACTTCGTGGAGATGCTCTTCGCGGAAGCACGCGCCAACGCTCGGCTCACCCATCCGAACATCGTGCAGACCTACGACGTGGGAATGATGGACGGCCTTGCGTTCATCACCATGGAGTACGTGCGCGGTCCGGACGTGAAGAAGCTGTTGGTGATGATGCGCCGCGCGGGGATTCAACTCCCCATCGAGCACGCGCTGCGAATCGTCGCTGAGACCGCGGCGGGGCTGCACTACGCGCACAGCTACGTGGATCCCACGGGGAAGCCGCATCCCGTCGTTCACCGCGACATCAGCCCGCACAACATCCTCGTGTCGCTGGACGGGGCGATCAAACTGTCCGACTTCGGCATCGCCAAGGTGCAGGGCGAGAACGAGAACACCCGGCCCGGGACGTTCAAAGGGAAGATCGCGTACGTCTCGCCGGAGACGGTTTCCTGTCAGCCGCTCGATGCGCGCAACGACGTCTTCTCCCTGGGCGTGGTGCTCTTCGAGCTGCTCACCGGCACCCTTCCCTTCCGGCGCGAGAGCGAAGCGGCCGTGCTGCGCGCCATCGTTCACGAGCCACCGCCAGATCCCAGCCAGCTCAACTCCGCCATTCCTCCGGATGTCTCCGCGATCGTGCTGCGGGCGCTGGAGAAAAATCCCGCGCGGCGAATTCAGACGGCCGGTCAGCTTCGCGAAGAGATCGAAGCCGCGATGCTTCGCAACCGACTGCAGTCTTCGCCGGGCGCTGTCGCGCGGTTCTTCGAGGAGAAGCTGACTGAAGCGCTTGCCGAGTTCGGACCGTCGAACCGGCTTTCCAACCCTGGTCTGCCGCGCATGGCCGCGCTGGCCCCCGAAGACGAATACACGGAGGTCGCGATCCACAGTGACCCTGGTCAGCCTTCGCCCTTCGCACTGAACCTTCCGTTCGAGGTCCCCACGCGTGAGCCCGAGCCGCGGCGCCGCTCCGGCCCTTCGCGCAGCTTGAGCGGTCAGCCCAAGCAAGATCCCGACGAGCCCATCACCGCCGCCGCGGCGCCCATCGCCTTGGCCGGACAGAAGCGGCTGGATGAATTGAACCAAGTCCGTCGCTCGCAGCCGCCCTTCTTGGCTCCTCCCAACGCGAGCAGCTCGGTCAGCGCGCCGGGTCTACGTCCCAGCAGTTCGAGTGCACCCGGCGTGCGTCCCAGCGGAAGCAGCTTGAGTGCGCCCGGCGTGCGCCCCAGCGGAAGCACCTCGTCCTCCGCGCCCGGGATGCGCCCGCGCAGTGCCGCAGAGGCCCGCTCACACACTCGGCGCGCGTACTTGAAGTCGATCGTGGGCGGCATCTCCGTGGGGGCGATTGCCGCGGTGATCGCCGCGATCATCCTGCGTAACGCTTCGCCCGATCACATCGCGGTGCACAATCTCGCCGCTGGTGAGCAGCTCTACGTCTCCGGCGTACGCGTGAACCCGGAGGTCCTGCGCCGGACCGAGGACGGGCCACTGGTCGTGTCCACCGCGCGCAAAGGGAAGCTGCACCGCTACGGGACGCTGGACACCGCCACGGAGATCAACATCCAAGCCTTGATCGAAGCGAGCGGATCTTCCTTGGAGAACCAGACCGGGACTTTGCGCGTCTCTGGCTCGCCCGAAGGTTGCGAGGTGGAGCTGGGCAATCAGCGTCTCCCCGCGAAGACGCCGTTGGAGACGACCATCACCGCCGCGCGGGAGACCCTCCTTACCGTCAGTTGTTCCTCCAAGCGGACCATTCAGCACTGGATCATGGCCGCCCCGGGTCAGGTCGTTTCGGTCAACGTCTCCGAAGACGCCAGCTGAACTCCTGATTCTCTCAGCCGATCTTGTTCGCCGTGCGTTCGACATTTGGGGACGCTGCCCTCGGGCTGGTCAAGCAGCGTTCCCAGTGACAACATCTGACGCATGCTTCAGCAGGATGCTCAGGGATACCGACTGCCCTATCGGGTTCGATACCCGGTGGAGCTCCATCCTCCTCCGGGGTTCAAAGTGGACGATGGCACGACCTGGCCCCAGCTGGACGGTCGCCTGGAGTTCATAGAAGGGAGGCTCCTGTACATGCCGCCGTGCGGTGATGTTCAACAAGATGTCACCATGGATGTGGCGTACTTGTTGAAGAGCTGGAGTCGTGCCCACTCAGACTTTGTGATTGGCGGGAACGAGGCGGGAATGGTGCTCGGCGGCGAAACGCGCGCGGCCGACGTCGCGGTCTGGAAAAAGAGCGAGCTGGGCGCTCACACCGGTGGCTTTCGTCGGGTCGCACCTGTCCTCGCTGTCGAAGTGGCCGGACAAGATGAGGGTGAGGTCGATCTTCGTACGAAGGCACGGTGGTACCTCGAGCACGGGGCATCTCTGGTCTGGATCGTTCTGCCTGCGTCCCGCGAAGTGATTGTCTTAGCGAGCCAACTCGAGAGTCGATGTTCGATGGGTCAGAAACTTCCCGAGCATTCCGCGCTTCCGGAGCTGACGCCGCAGGTCCGAGAGTTCTTCACGGAGCTCGAGTAACACCCGATAGACCCGAGTCACGGATCCCAAGCGGACTGGGCTACGCGCCAGAGACGGACGTTCGGAATAGGGACGTCAGGACTTAGCGCGCGATGCAGGAGTCGAACCTGCGACCTTTGGCTCCGGAGGCCAACGCTCTATCCAGCTGAGCTAATCGCGCAGAAATGCGGGCGCAGCCTTAACGAAGATCGCGAGGGGACGCAAGAAGCCGCTGAGCTCACAGCGTTGGTTGCACCCTTCAGGAAAATGCACGACTCCCCAGGGAAATTCATGCACGAGACGGGACTTGAACCCGTACGGCCTTAAGGCCTGCGGATTTTAAGTCCGCTGCGTATACCGATTCCGCCACTCGTGCGTGAGCCGGCCACACCATCGCCGAACAGACCGGAGGGCGCAAAGTCCGTTCTTCCTGGCGAAGCATGGCCCAAAGGCGGCGCGTTGGTATAAACCGCGCCCCCATGCTTGAGACAGTGACCAAGGGGTTCCGCGCCGCGAAGAACCGCCTGGCCGGAAAGACCGAAATTTCGCAGGAGATGGTGGACGAGTCGCTGCGCGACATCCGCGTCTCCCTGCTGGAAGCGGACGTCGCCTTTGACGTCGTTAAGAAGTTCGTGGCCCGCGTTCGCGAGAGGGCCATCGGCGAGGTGGTGCAGACCTCCGTCACGGACAAGGCGGGCAAGAAGGTCAAGGTCTCGCCGGGCGACCACTTCGTCAAAATCTGTCACGACGAGTTGGAGCAGTTGATGGGGCCGGTCGACACCCGCCTCAAGCTCAAGCCGAAGGGGCAGCTCTCCGGGATCATGATGGTGGGTCTGCAGGGCTCCGGTAAGACCACCACGACCGGAAAGCTGGCGAACCACCTCAAGAAGCTGGGCCACAAGCCGCTGCTGGTCGCCGCGGACATCTACCGCCCCGCCGCCGTGGATCAACTCAAGGTCCTTGGCGAGCGCTTGGACGTCCCGGTCTTCTTCGAGCCGAACACCTCTCCCCCGCAGCTGGCGGCAAAGGGCTTCGCGGCCGCTCGCGAACAGAAATGCGACGTGGTGCTGATCGACACCGCCGGTCGTTTGGCGATCGACGATCTGCTGATGGCGGAGCTGGAAGCGATCAAGGGCGAGGTGAAGCCGGACAACATCCTGCTCGTCTGCGACGCGATGATCGGTCAGGACTCCGTGCGCACCGCGGCGGAGTTCGATCGGCGCTTGAGCCTGGACGGCTTCATCCTCACCAAGCTGGACGGTGACGCGCGCGGCGGCGCGGCTCTCTCCATCAAGGAAGTGACTGGCAAGCCGATCAAGTTCCTGGGCATGGGCGAGTCCATGGACAAGCTCGAGGAGTTCCGCCCAGACGGACTCGCGGGCCGCATCTTGGGCTTCGGCGACATCGTCGGTCTGATGAAGGACTTCGAGCAGGTCGTCGACGAGGACAAAGCCGAAGAAGACGCGAAGAAGCTGCTCTCTGGAAAGTTCACGATGCGGGACTTCGTGGACCAGATCCGCATGGTCCGGAAGATGGGCCCACTCAAGGATCTGCTCGAGAAGTTCCCCATCTTCGGAGAGATGACCGAACAGCTCAATCCAGACGAGAACGAGCTGGGCAAGATCGAAGCGATGTTCGACTCGATGACGGAGAAGGAGCGGCTTCAGCCGACCCTGATCGACGACTCGCGTGCGTCTCGTATCGCCAAGGGCTCAGGCCGGAAGAAGAGCGACGTGCAGGAGCTGCTGCAGAAGTTCACGATGATGCAGCAGGTGATGGGGTCGATTGGTCAGAACCCCGGCCTGCTCGGGCGCATCCCTGGCTTCAAACAACTGGGCCAGCTGTCGCGAATGAAGAACATGGACCTGTCGTCGGTCTTCGGTGGCGACGCCAAGATGATGGAGCAGGCGCTGGGCGGCGGTATGGGGATGCCCATGCAGATGCCGCAGCTCGCGCCCGGTTACACCCCGCCCATGGGACGTGACGCGATGGCGAAGGCCCGGCTCATGGGCTACTCGACGTCGCCCCAGGGCAGCGCGAAGAGCGACCGCGAGCGCGATGCGATCAAAGAGCGCCGCAAGCGGGAGCGGCAGGCGAAGAAGAAGAACCGCAAGCGCAAGTAGTCCTCCCCGCGGCAGCTGATGACTTGGGGGCGATTCTCGCTTCCACGGGCGCACCCTCAACCGCGTTCGTCCAACATACCTTTCCGCATTTCGTCACAAAGATTGAAACAAAACGCGGAAAGGTCGCGGGGGCCGTGATAACCGCCTCCCCGCTGGGCAAGCACGTGGTTCCTTGGGCGCACCAAAAGGTTCGGCTTTCGCGCGCTACTGCTTGCGCGGCTTCTTCACGGCCTTCGGGCGACCCCTCGGCACCACCAGCCCGCGAGCGAGCCGCCGCAACACGCGCTGCTTCTGTCGCAGCTTGTAGAGCTCGTGCGAGTTGTCGCCGAGCTCGTTCTCCTTCGCGGTCGCCTCGTCGACGATCTGAAATTCAACCAGCGCGAATCCAATGCGACCTTTCCGCGGGCGCGCGTCGTTGGCGGGTTTCGGCAAATAGGGATCCAGTCGAATCGGCAAGTCGACGATGAAGTTGAGCACCTTGTAGCCACGGCCAGAGAAACGGTTCCCCATGTGGCGCTGCCGATCTTCGTAGTCGAGGTCGAGGTGCAAATCCTCCGCGTGCTTCTCGAAGTTCGGGTACTGCTTGAGCAGATCCTTGAACGCGATGAGCGAGTTCTCCGTCTGCTTCGGCACCACGAAGTTGAACGGAAAGAGGCGCTGGGTGAGGAAGTAGAGGACCGGCAGCACGTCCTCGCGCGTCTTGGTGACAATCCGAAAGCGCGTCTTGTCGTAGATCTGCGCGGCGACGGTCTCACGCTTGGCGAGCAGCTTGGTGACGACGGACTCGCGCGTCTTGATCGAGTCGTGGAACTCGACGACAGACAGCCCCTTCTCGAGCATCTCGTGCGCGACCATCAGGACCTTTTCGGTGACCAGCTGGGCCAGCTCGGACTCTGAGACCGCGAGCTTGAAGAGCAGGTCGCGCCCTTCGATGTGCTGAATCACATGCATCACCTTGAGGACGATGCAGGCGATCTTGCGCAGCCGCTTCGGCTCCTTCACGCCGGAGGCGAAGAGGAAGAGATCGTGAATAGACTCCGGTTGCGCAATCGCGTCAGCGACACGGTAGTTGAAAGTCCGCCGCAGGTACTCGACCGCTTCCGCGAGCACGAACCTCGCCCAGGCGTCGTCATGCGGCTGAGCGGGATCGATCTGACAAAGCTTCAGGAAACGATCGACCTCGTCGTGCGAGGCGAAATGCAGACGCCGCCACTCGATCACCGAGCCGCCGCGCAGAATGAGCCGAACGCGCTCCAGCTCCTTGAGGCCCATCTCCTCCACAGGACGTACCGGGAGATCCGGCAACTTCGGCTGGAGAGGATTCGCCTTCACCCGCAGCTTTCTAGCCAATGCACCCGGGCAACCGCGATGTGAAACACCCGCATCCCAATGTGCGCCGATGTGCCGCGTCGGGCGCAGGACGTTCTGAGCTGCAGCGCCTATGACAGAGCGTGCGAAGGGATGGAGCCCTGGTCGTCTGTCCTTAGCGGAAGAAACGGCGCAGCACGGCGACCATGCGCTCCACGTCCGCGGCGGCCGCCATCTCCCGGACGGAATGCATGGACAGCATGGGATTTCCGATGTCGATGGTGCGAATACCGAGCTCGCCCGCGGTGATGGGCCCGATCGTGCTTCCGCACGGCAGGTCCGATCTCACCACGAACGCCTGAGGCGTCACGTCGACCTCACGACAAAGCGCGGCGAAGAGGCCCCAGGTCTCCGCGTCGGTCGCGTAGCTCTGGTTCACGTTGGACTTCACGACTGGGCCCGCGCCGAAGAGCGGCTTGTGATGAGGCTCGTGTTTGTCCGCGTAGTTCGGGTGAACCGCGTGGGCCATGTCAGACGAGATGAAGAGCGAATTCGCGTAAGCACGGAGCAGATTGGCGCGAGAACCCGCGCGAGCGAGAACGAGCCGCTCCAAGATGTCGCGCAAGAACGGTCCCGCCGCGCCTTGGGCACTCGTGCTCCCGACTTCTTCGTGATCGTAGAGCACCACGCCGCAGGTAGACTTCCGATCGCCCTTATTCAGCAGCGCAGTGAGACTCGAGTGACACGACGCCAGGTTGTCCAGCCGAGGCGCGAGCAGATACTCGCTCTTGAGCCCCGCCCGCGCAGAAGGCTGCACGTCGTAGAGACAAAGATCCGAAGCCAGAATCTGCTCCGTCTTCACCGACGCCAGCTCCGCGATCCACGCCTTCAACTCGAGCGGTCCCGTCGACTCCAAACCAAGAACCGGCGCGAGGTGCTCTTGCGCATTGAGCTTCAGGCCGTCGTTGTTGACGCCGCGATTCAGATGAATCGCCAAGTTGGGAATCCGGCACAGCGCCTTGCGACCGTAGTCGACCAGCCGCGTCTCCACCTTGTCGTTGCCGGAGACCGAGACGACGACTCGGCCCGCGATGGAGAGATCGCGATCCAACCAGGTGTGCCAGAGCGCGCCGCCGTAGACCTCCACGCCCAACTGGTGATGTCCCGCCTTCGTGTAGGCCGCGTTGGGCTTGAGTCTCAGATTCGGCGAGTCTGTGTGAGACCCCACGAGCCGAAAGCCGGCGCGATCGATGGGGTCCGAGCCCACGTGAAACGCGGCAACGCTGCTGCCCGCTCGGGTGACGTAGAGCTTGTCGCCGGGGTTGATGGACCAAGCGTCTCGTTCGTCCAGCCGTCGATAGCCTTCTGCCTCAAGCCGCCGTGAAGCCTCCGCCACTGCGTGCCAAGGCGTGGGCGACGCGTCGACAAAGGCCAAGAGATCATCCGCAAGATCGATTCCCATGGGGCGCGCAGCGTAGCGCTTTGGTAGAAGCCGCGCCGCTATGTGCGTCACGAAACAGCAGTCGCTGAAGCTGTCGCCCAGCAGGTGCGGAGCCGCCGAGAGGCGCCCTCTTAGTCCTGCCCGCGTAGCCGAAAGGGCGCGGCATCGAGTCTTGCGTGCAGCGTCACCGCGCGGTAATCCGGCCGACCCGTTGCCGAAAGTCTTCCGGTGTCTTGGCCTTCAGCATGGCCCAGACAGCCGCGCCATCGTGCAAGGCCCGAGCGAGGCTGAGAACTCACCCTGGGTGCTTTCAAGTTGCGCCTGATAGCGCGCCTCAAGATCCAAACCCGCCGCGACCTGCGCGCCAGCAATCGACCCGGCCGACGTCCCCATGATCAGATCCGGCTTCTCCAGATTCACGCCCGCTTGAACAAGTCCGGAAAGGATCCCCAGCTCCCAAGCAATTCCGGAGATGCCTCCCCCACCCAACACGAGCGCGCGGGTCTTTCGGTCTGAAGTCGTTGTCACACGTCTCCAGTAGCCCAGGACGCGAGACCGGACCAGGGGCTCTGTAGGGGCTCTGAAGGTGCTGACGGGGCGCGCTTTGCACGCGACGCGTCGAGCACCCCCAAGTTGGCGGCTCCCAGCAACTGAAGCTCAGGCTGCGTCCATTGGTGAGCTACAGGTCCATCACCGCGACCGGCCGTGGTCCTGCGCCGGACCGCCCCAGGAAGCTGTAGACGTCCTTCCAGTACTGGCGAGCCTTGTGACGGAAGAGAAAGGCGTGGAACGAGTGCATCCCGCCCTCATAGAGCCGCGCCTCACACGGGACCTGCAACTTGTCGAGCGCCGCCTTGAGACGGCGCGTGTCCTCGACCAGAGGATCCGCCGTGCCACAGCTGGCGAAGAAGCGAGGCAGCTCGCGCTCCGGCGTCTTACCTCGCTCCAACACGACCAGAGGATCAGCGAGATCGAGCTCCCACGGATGGGAGATCCGCAAACCGCCGAGATACGCGTCCGTCACTTCCGCCAGACGGTCGTGGAGGAACGTCGGCATCTTTGAACCGCGAAGGAAGCGCTCCGGATCCGAGATCTGCAGATAGCCCGAGGCCGGCAGTACCGCGCGAGGCACCACTCCCCTGTCGAAGACCTTCCGAGCCCACTGCTCTGGCCGCCGGTAGCACGTCGTCAGCGCGAGCGATGTCGCGAGATTCGCGCCCGCGGATTCACCCGCGACCACGAGTCGGCTCAAGTCACCGCCGTGCAGCTCAATGTTGCGAGCCATCCAGTCATACGCCTCGCAGCAGTCCACCAGCGCCGAAGGAAACGGATGCCGCGGTGCGAGCCGGTAGCTCACGTTGACGACCATGTAGCCCGCTCGAGCGAAGATCAGCCCGAACAGCCAATGCGAATCCTTCGAGAGAATCCGAAAGCCACCCCCGTGAATGTAGAAGACCACCGGCAGCGGCCCCGAACGTCTCGCCGGTCGGTAAATGTCGAGCCGGTGCTCGGGCAGACCTGAATCCAGATACGCGACGTCGCGAAGCACCTCCACACCGTGGAAGCGCGGATGCGTGAACGGCATCCAACTGCCCGCGCGCGACGCGCCCTTGAAGAAGTTGTCGACAAAGACAGCGCCCAGATTTCGCCGAAGCCGCGTTCGAAACCCCGGCGGCTCACGAACCAGAATTTCTCCAGCGAGACTCAGCTTCGGCGGCGTGAAAGGAGCGGACTGTGCTGCACGGAGGCTCCGAGTCGAGCGTGCGATGGTTCCCTCCCAGCAGGTTGGTTGAGACGCAGCATCGCAGCTGGGGCCGACAATCAGGCTCCGGAGCGATGTGCGCCCTCTGGAGCCTTGTCACAACGAGGCCTCAGAACCCGCCGAAACCCCTGCGAGACTTTCCGGGATTCCGGAGCACTCGTGATCATCCGGCTTCTGGCATATGCAACCGCGCCTACATCAATCGTCGGGGGACGGCTCCATGCCCTTCAGCACTCGAATCAAGCTCGGTCTCATCGCTCGCTGCGACGCTGGCTTACGCGTCGATCACGCTCGCCGCGGACATGAATATGCCGCACACGTTTGAAGCGAACACGCCGGCGAAGGCGGCGCAGGTCAACGCGAACTTCGTCGCACTGAAGGCAGCAGTGAATGAGCTGCAGGCGGGAACGTGCGCGACGGGAAGAACCACGATCGGCAATCAGTGCGTGGAGAACACGTTCCGCGCTGCCGTCTCTTGGAACGCAGCCGTCGATGCCTGTCTCGATGCGGGCGGCGCGCTCCGCAGCACTCCCCTACTCAGCAAATTCTGCCGCGCCTCTGACTCGTTGATGGCAGCAAGCGAGTGGACCGCAGACGGACTGCAGGAAACAGCGGCGGGACGCGTCGCAGCGCAGTTCTTCAGGAACACCCGGCCCGGTGCCATGCTCTTGCTCCTTCGAGTTCAGCGTGCAGACGACTACGACGATGAGCTACCGCTGCTGCTTCAACCGGTGATGACCATCTCGGATCGCGACGAGCCGTCCGAGTGGTGAGATGGCACGGACCGCGCCCTTGAAGACCGTCATCGCGCAGCTCACGAGTAAAGCACCGCTGCTTCCGCGCGGCGGCCATGTTGTTGCAACACCGCAACCCTCAACTCAAGCCCCCGATTCGGAGAACCTCCATGTCCAAATCCCTCCCGGCCACCCTCAGCGTTGCCGCGCTCCTCCTGTCAGGCTGCAAGTCCGAGAAAGCGTGCAAGGCCGACAGCGAATGTCCGATCGATGCGCGCTGTGACGACACCACCAGTATCTGCGTCGCCCTCTACGAGAACTTCGATCTGCTACCGATCAGCTCGACAGTGTTCGTCCGGCAAGGCGGAACCGCGTCAATTCCCTTCGCGGTGCATCGTTTCGATCGCGTGCAGCTGCCCATCGAGCTGAGCCTCCAGTCGCCACCCGACCAGCTCACGTTCACCGCCAACCCGCTGAAGTCCGATCAAACTTCCGGTGCTTTGGAGATCGCGGCTGCGGCCGCGCTCCCAGTTAAGGACTACCAAGTCACCTTCGTCGCCGCTGCCGGCACGACCACTCGCACGCAGACCGTTCAGATCACGGTGACCGAGCCGAACGCCGCGCTCTGGGACGCCATGAACTGGGACCAAGCGAACTGGAACTGAGGCGAACCATGACGAGCAACGACAATTGGAGCAGTCGCCGTCGCGAGCGACTTTCAGATCCCGCACTTCTTCCAACCCAACTCACCCCGCGCGAACCGGAGAGGTCAACGCGAACTTCGCCGCGATCAAGACCGCGATCGCTTCGGCAGAGGCCCGCACCAACGCCCTTCAGGTTCGCGTGATGGGGGTCGAGGCCTTTAGCTGCGCCGATGGCCGCATCGCCGTAGGCGACCAGTGCGTCGAAACCGTCTCCCCACGATCGGCACCTATTTCGCCGCTGCAGATGCCTGCGCAAGCGCGGGAGGAGCGCTCTGCAGTCTGCCCGTACTCGTCCGGCTCTGTAAGACAGCGGAGTCATCAATGGCGACAAGAATGGAGCAGTGACGGACTGCAGGCAGCTCCATCTCCGAACATACATCCGGTTTGGAGCCGGCATCTTGTGGAAGCAGGGAGCAGCCTGCAATTTTGATATCGGCCTGAACATCGACACGCCGACGAACTACCGCCGCTGCTTCCGCCGATGACGTTTCGATGCTCGCGATTAAGGAAACCAAACATGCTCAAAACAAAGTCAGTCGTAATTGGCTGGGTAGCCATCGCTTCATTCGCTTTCGCTGGAGAGGTTCTTCTTCCGCACACCTTCCAGCCCAACTCTTCAGCCCGAGCTTCTGAGGTAAACGCGAACTTCGCCGCGCTCAAGGCCGCCGTGGATTCACTCATGTCTCGTGAGCCGACATGCGCGGCTGGCACCGTCAAGACGAGCGGCTTGTGTATGGAACAAACACTTCGCTCCAGTGCAGCGTGGTCAAAGGCTGCGGAGAATTGCAGCTCTACCGATGGCTTCCTTTGCCCAGCCTCTTCGCTTGTCGCTGCGTGCAATAAAGTGCGAGTGGACAGCGACTCCGGCGAATGGTCGTCGAACGTAGTTGCTTACCGGCAGTCCAACGGCCTGAATGTCAACGTCGACTGGGGAGCGCGAGTTGGGAATCTGAGCGCCGTCACGGGCTGCACGCCGATGGCCAGCTTTTTCACTGATGCTGAACTCGTCAGGGGGATGTCTCTTCCCTATCGCTGCTGCTTTACGGCCCGCTGAAAGTTCGCACCGGATCTGCCCGCCGCCCGTTGGTCGGATTTGGATGCCAACGGGCGGCAATCTTCGTCCGACCTTACTTCGCGACGGTAGACTTCGCCGTCACCACAACCGGCTTCCCGGCGGTGTCGAACTGCGCCGGCTCGCCGACGCGCATGCCGCGGTCGTACCGAATGACCGTCTTCGGCAGGCCGTTCGAGTGAAGCTCCGTCCACGCGCCGTGGAAGTCGCCTTTGCTGAACTCGATGGTGTGCGTCTTAACTCCGGTCTCGGAGTAAAGCGTCCACATCCCGGTTCGACCCTTCGCATCCTGCTGACCGTCCGCCATCTTCTTGCCGGACTTGTAGAGCATCACTACCGGTCCCGGAACGACTTCGTCACCCTTAAAGCAGGCCAAGTCTTGCCCCACCGCCAGTTTCTGCGCGCTACCTTCGGGGCACTTCAACGTGATGGGCTCGGCCGCGAAAGCAACCGTTCCTGTCAGCACTGCCGTGAAACACATCAGCTTCGTATTCATGGGAATCCTTTCGTTTTTCGAGTCCACCCTGGGCCTCAACGGCTCCAGGACGGACGAGGAAATGGTTTATTTGGCTCACCTAGAACTGACGGCAGACCTCGTTGCCACCAGTGAAGAAGTAGGCGGGCTGGAAGGCATTCGCCGCGTTCGACGCACAATGGTAGACGTTGAACACCTTGTGGTTTGCGGTCGGTCCGGGATTGTAGCCGCTGTTGGGGCGAAGCAGCGTGGGGCTGGTCAGGATGTCGCGGTTCACTCCGTTGGTGGGGACGTAGAAGAAGCCGGACAAGCCCGAACGGTCCTGCGGCCAAGCAGTATCATTGCGGTAGGCGAGAACTCTAATATTCCACTGCGTATCCCCGGGGTTGCACTGGCAGTTACTGGTGTCGATGTTGGCGTTCGAAGGGCAGGTGCTGGTGCCGAACAGCCCGGGTCCGTGACCGTCTTCGGTGATGCTGTAGATAACTGGACCGGTCGACGATGCGGGATTCCACACAGGACCATTCGGGTGTTCACCAGCATAGAGGTTCTGGCACGCGGTCTGTGTCGGGTACGTCGGATATCCGCAGGTGCTGCTGGCGCAGTACGAGTTATTCGCGCACGTGGACTGGCCAGCGCCAGTGCAAGCCGGGCCCGCGCCGCAGGTGCCGCTGGCGCTGCACGTCCGACCGGTCGCCTGCATGCTGAAGCTGGAGTTGGAGCAGTTAGACCAGTTGCACGCGCCGGTGCCTCCATCGGTGCCACTCGCCGCCGCGCACTGACCGCTGTTGCAGGCGCGTCCGTTGCAGTCGTCCGCGGTGCTGCACGCCGCCGCGCAACGCGAATCCGCCAGCTGGCACACTTCGCTGCTGCCGCAGTGACCGTTCACGGTGCAGCCGCAGAACTTCTTCGCGGCGTCCCAGGACGCGGTGACACAGGAGTTCGGCTGGGTACATTCAGACTGAGCCGCGCAGCTCTTCACGCACGCCTGTTGGCCAATGTGACAGATCTCGCCCGTCTGACAGTCCGTGTCGACGGTGCACTTTCCATCTCCGCCGAGCCCAGTGCCGCAGCGGGTGAGTCCAAATCCAGCAACGACTGCCAGCGCGAACGCCAGCACAGTGTTCTTCAATTGCATTGTTTGTGTTCCTCCCTCAGATGGAGGGCTGCCGAACCGGCCGAACTGTGCAGCCCTCTTGAAACGGCCGCGTTGCCTTAGCCCTGGGGGTGGGTTGAGACAACGCGAGACGTGGCCGCACGGACGGCGGTCAACAGAGTGAATTCACGCGAAAAAGCGCGCCGCCTTTGAGAGGTGACGCGCCTTTCACGGACGGCCTGAAGAGATCGCTAAAATTTGAACGGGAAGTTGATCGGATCGCCCGCGACTTTATGGCGCGGGAACGACCAACTCTTGATCAACCCGCCGATGCACGACGCCATGTACGTGCTCTTGAACTCGTCACTCTGCACGCTGACGTTCGACGTTCTGCCGCTGGGCTGAACCTGCCAGCGCATGACGAGCGTTCCGGTCATGTCGGGGTCTTTGTTCTTCTGCTCGGCGACGCACTTCATGATCGCGGGCTTGTTCTGCACGACCACGGTCATGATGTCCGACGAGCTGAGGCTCTCGACTTCCCCTGCTCCACTACCTGGCGCGGGCGGGATGTAGCCACCCTTCTTCGGGGACTTGGGCTCGTCTGACGACGAGGTGTCCTTCTTCTTCGAACCGCCGCCACCACCGAACATGCTGTTGAATTCGTCGTCGTCACCGCTCGGCTCGGCCACCGGCTTCTTCTTGGAAGTCTTCTCCTCCGGCTCCTTGCCGCCGAAGCTCTCGCCCTCGTCATCTCCCCGCGAGCCTCGATCTGCCTTAGCGACGCGCGTCTCACGCGGGCGCTCGGCCTTCTCAATCGCTCGTTCCGCGGCACGTTCCGCACGCGCTTCCCTCAGGTCAGCACGAGACGTGGCGCTGGGCGGAAGTGAGGCGGCGGCGGGAGGTTCCGCCTTGGGGTTGGGAGGAAGAGGCTGCGCATTCGACGCGGTGGGCGGAGGGGGCATGTCCAACTTCTTCACGGGTTCAGCAGCCGGAGCAGCGGCCGCGGGCGTCTTCACGGCCAACGCTCCTGGAGGCGTCACCGCGGCCTGCTGCCGCCCCTCGCTGTTGGAGGCGCTTCGTCCAATCACCAGGAAGAGAACGACGCCGACCAGAGCGAGTACGGCGACGCCCGCGACGATCAACCCAATCGTGAGTCCCTTCGACAGTCCCTGCGGAGGAGACGGCGGCGCGTACTGACCATAAGGCGCGGCGTAAGGGCTGGGCGCGTTGTTGTACGGATCCACCATCGACGACGGCGGCTGCTGCAGCCCACCGGCGCTGTTGCGCATGGCGACGTCCGTACCGGGCTTTCCGTTCGGAATCGAGGTGCTGCCAGTGTCAGGAAGATCCAGCAACCCACTGCCCCGCGAAGGCGAGAGACTGGGCGCAGGGGCGGACGGCTTGGCCATCGCGTCGATCTCTTCCTTCACCAACGACGCGAGCGCACTGGCCGCGGATGGCTTCCACCCGCCCGTCTCTTCCACCGGCGCGCTGGCCAGCATCGACATCTCGGAGCGCACTGTCTTCGTCACGCCACCCGCGGTGAACGCGGACTCGACTGGAACCGTGACTACCGCGGCAGAAGGCGCCGGGCCGGCCAGGACAGGCTTCGCGGGTTTGGGCGCGAGCTCAGAGGCCAGCTCCGCCACTTCCGACAACGGCATCCAGTCTGAGAACCCTGCGCGCCAGCAGAGTGAATCCGGACCAATCTCGCCGCGGTCCCAGAGATCCTTCAGCTTCTCGACCGTCAAAGGCCCCGTCTGCTTCTCGTCGATCGCGACGAACCAGTCCTGCGCGACTTTCTCGCACTTCTTCCCGTTCTTCTCACCGGACGGCGACGCGCCGAAGACAGCCATGCCGGACTCTTCGGCCAGCTTCTTCACCGTCTCCTGATCCAGCACGCGCGTGCTCAGGCGGTCGTCGTCTTCATCGCCCAGCGCCGTGTCGGAGGAAGAATCCTGCTGCGGAATCGGGTTGGGGCCGGTGCGCAGGACCTGATCGAACACCGCGCCAATCTCGTCGTCCTCTACGCTCGCGAGGACACCCTTGCTGCCACCGCCACTGTCGCCGCCGCCCAACGCCTGCGTGGTTGAGCTGTCGCGCACTGGAGTGCCCAACTGGGTCTGCTCCGAATCGAACGACGCGCCTCCTTGGTTAGCCAAGGGGTTGGACATGATCTGCGTGGAATCGTTGAAGTCAGCGGGAGGTGGCGGTGGAGCGGCTTCCGCTTTGCGGACCAGGATCACGTAGCCGCACTTTTTGCAGCGGACTTTGACGCCCTTCGCGCCGACCTTTTCGTCGCTGATCATGTACTGCGCGCGACAACTGTCACAGACGAATCTCATCGACGTCCTTGAGCGCTCGGAAGGCCCGGAAGAAATTCGTGAAATCGTAGAGGTGGAGCTAGGGGGGGTCAAGCGTACTGCCCTCGAGAAGCCTTGGAATTCAGGCCCTGTTGGGACGATCCGCGACGCTCCCCCGTTCCCGCGCTCTAACGTCGCACCTGCACCTCCACTTGTGTGCCTACGGCGGCGCGCAGCGCATGGAGGTCTTCTGACAGCGCAAAAACCATGAGATCCCGGATCTTGGAGCGCGAGGGGACTCGGAAGGTCGCCCCAGATTCGCCCATCACCATCTTCTTCACCGGCTCTACCTCGCCAGCCACGAAGAGGCCCGCTCGGACGGCCGTGAGCTCAGCGCCCTCTAGATACGCGCGCAGATCATTCGGCGTGGCCGTCCGCACGTACTCCTGAGTGACGCGGGCCAACGCCGCCCTCGCGGGTTCCGGCAGCGCCTTCTCCAGCGCGCGTCGCTCGTTGTTTCGAGCAGTCGGATCCGCGGTGAAGCGGAAGTTCGGGACGGACATGCTGATCGCCGCCTGGAACACGGCTTCAAGCCGCTCCGCTGACAGCCGCTGACTCAACGCGAGCTCCGGCCGCAGCAGCGCCATGGTCCGCCCGAGCAGGTAATAAACTTCCTTCTGCCCCGACTCGCTGAAGAACTTTCCGCCGACCTTCAAGCAGACGGGTTGCGTGTGGCAGATGTCGACACCCAACTGCGGCTCCGGCGCGGGCTCGTTCGACTTCTTCGTCATCCGTTCGCGCGTGGCGACGAGGAACGGCGAGAAGAGCTCCACCGTCTCCATGCCTAAGAGCCGCGCGACGTAGCGGTAATGGTGGATCTGATACTCCTGCGCGGAGCCCACGTCGATGCGGTGCTTCTTCGGGTTGATGTTGTAGTTCGCCAGCGGCACCGCGTAGAGCGCGCCGGCCTGCTCGTAGAGGATCGCCATCAGCTCGCCGATCGCGCCGCGCACCTTGGGATGGAACAAGTGCGACTGCCAGAGGCGATCCGTGAGCGCGCGCTGCGCGACTTCCTTCTTCTTCGCGTAGGGCGTGAGCTTGGTGAGAATCTCCCGCTCGCCCGGACCGGACTCGCCGATCAAGCCCGCTGAGACCTGTGCGGCGAGATATGCGGAGTCGTAATCTTTCCGCTTCGCCGCGAGCTCCGCCAACGCGGAGACCACCTTGCCCGGATTGTTCGTGGTGGGAAGGGCCCTGCGATACGCCTCCACCGCCTTCTCTTCGCTCCCCGGCTTCTGCGCGGCCAGCTCTGCGTAGGCCTCTTGCACCGCCGCATCCTCCGGCACGCCCGCGGCGACAACTTGATACGCCATCAGCGCGCCGTCGTTGTTCTTGAGAACCTTCAAATACAGATCGCCCAAAGCTCGCCACAGCGTCATGCGCGCGGCGTGCGTCTCTTCCGTCTTGGGCAGGCGCTGGATCATCCGCGCGTAGTTCTCTTCCAAGAGCTTCCACTGCTTGGACCTGCCCAGCAGCGCCTCCATCGCGCTGAACGCTTCGATGAAACGGTGATCAATGTCCAACGCCGCGTTGAACGCCGCCACCGCGCGGTCGGCATCTTTCAGCTCATCGCGCGCGATCTCTCCCAACGCGAAGTAGACGCGCTTGGCCTTGAGCGGCTGCTTCTGCAGCGTCGGCTGCTTGAGCATCCTCTCGAGAACGTCCGCCGCCTTCTGTCCCTGCCGCGTCTCCCGATACAACACGTAGAGCGCGTCCATCACGTCGAGATGCTCGGGCGTCAGCTTGTGCGCACCAACGTACGCGTCGATCGCCATGTGCGCGTCTTTGAGCTTCTCGCGCGCCAACATGCCGAGCTCGATGTAGATCCCCAGCTTGGAGTCTCCGTCGAGCACCTCGACCAACTTCTGCCGGTACTCCGCCGCCTTGTCCCACTTGCTCGACGCGTCCGCCAGACCGACCAACGCGCGCAGCGAAGGCTCGTGGCTGGGATCGATCGCCAGCGCTTTCTCGAAGTGATTCTGCGCGCGGTCGAACTGCTTGAGCGCGTTGTGCACGTCGCCCAGCTGCCAGTAGATCTCCACCACTTCGAGATCCGTCAGGTCGTCACGGTGGTGAATGAGGATGGTCTGGTAGACCTTCAGCGCCTCTTCGTAGCGCTTCGCCTGAACGAGCAGATTGCCCAAACCCTCCAGCGCGGGGAGATACGTGGCGTCCAGCTGGTACGCGCGCTCGTAGGCCTGCAGCGCCTTCGGCTTGTTCGCGAGCTTCTCGCAGACGTAACCGAGTCGGTAGCTCTGGCGGCACAGCTCACGCGACAGCTCGGGATCATTCGCCGCGCGCTCGCCCATCCGCGCCACGACGATGTCGAGCATCTTCTCGCCGCCGGTCCAGCTCTCCTTGGTGATGTAGATGTCTGCGAGAGGCCGGGCCACGTCCTCTGATTCGGGAGACAGCCGGTGCGCTTCTTCGTACCAGTGCTGCGCGGACTCCTGGTCCTCTTTCTTCTCAACAAAGTACTTCGCGACCTCGAGCAGCGCGCGGCTCTTCGCCTCCGGATCTTCTGTCTCCTGCGCTTCCTGGATCAGCGCCTTCTCGTAGGCGTCCCAGTCCTTCTCCTGCTCGTGAATGCCCTTGAGCGCGCGGATACAAGGCAGGTACGCGGGATCGATTCGCAGCGCCTGCAGGTAGCAAGCCTTCGCGCTCGACGGATCCATGAGCATGTCTTCGTTGATCTTGCCCATGCGGTGGTACAGCTCGACCGCTTCCGCGGTGTTGCCCGCCACCTGCGCTTCCTGATCCAACATGTCCAACGCGTGCGGCCAGTTGCCGCTGCGCTCGTACAGCGTGCCGAGCGCGTGCATCGCCGGGCGACTGCGCGGGTTGAGCTCCAGCGCGTGGTGGTACGTGTTGACCGCGCGGTCCACGTGCTTGAGCTGCTGGTGGAAGACGTCGCCCATCTCCACCCAGATCTCCGCCTGCTCTTCCAACGACCGGCAGAGCGCGACGTGCCGCTCCAAAACACCAATCAGCTCTTCCCAACGTCCTTGCGCGCGCCGCAATCGCTCCAGCGCTCGAATCGCCTGGAGGTTCTGCGGATCCACCGCGAGCACGCCTTCAATGCACGCGTCCGCGTGGGCGAGGTTCTGGTACTTGTCCTCCCAGATCGACGCGCTCTTGAAGAGCACCTTGACCCGTTCTCGGTAGTCATTGGTCAGCTCCAGCTGCCGCTCGTAGACCGCGAGCAGATCCGCGGGACGATCCAGCTTGGTGTAGAGCCGCTCCAACGAATCCAGCGCTTCCCTGCTCCCGGGATCGAACTCGAGCGAGACGCGGTAACCCTCCATCGCGCCCTCGTCGTCACCCATCTCCCGCTCGTAGACGGAAGACACTTCGACTTGGAGCTTCGCCCGTTCTTCCGGCGTGGCCGCGAGATCGCGTGCGCGCAAGAGCGTGTTGGCGACATCCGACCACTGCTTCTGACGCCGGTAGAGCTGGGTGAGGATCTGCAGCGTCTCGATGTCGGGTTCGAGCTCGAGTGATCGTAAGAGCGCCTGCGCCGACTCGAACGGATCTTCCAACCGCTCGGCGCACACCCGGGCGATCTCGCGCAGGATTCGCTTGCGCTCTTCGATCGATCCCGCCGCCTCCAACTTTTGCTCCAGCGCGACGATGTATTCCTTCTCGCGCCCACGCCGACTGAACATCCCGGCCAACGCATCGAGAGCGACCGCATTGGTGGGATCGAACTCGAGGATCTTTCGCAGCGCGCCTTCCGAGGCGGTGGAGTCGTCGAGTCGCTCGTCGTGCACCCGCGCCAGCGTGAGGTACAGCTTCTCCGCCAACGGACCACGGGGAAGCGCATCCGCGACCTCTTCGTAAACCGCCGCGAGCTCTTCGTAGGAACCGGTCTCTTCAGCCAGCCGCTCTACTTCCTCGCGAAGCGTGTCGTCCGCCGCGTCCAGCTGCAGCGCGCGGCACATCACCAGGAACGCCACGTCCTTCTGACCGAGCTTCTGCTCCTGAATGCGCGCCAGCTCGCGCATCTTCGCGACCTTCTCGTCTTCGGTCACCAGGTGCGGCAAGTAGCGATCCTGAACTTGCGCGTAGGAGCGCCAGTCGTTGTGCTTGCCGTAGAGCTTGGTCGCGTGCTCGTAAGCGGTGCGGTTGGCGGGATCCAACTCGAGGATCTTCTCCAACGCGGGGCCCGCGCTCTCCGGTTTGCCCGCGGGTCCAGACCACAGCTCCTCAATTTGGAAGAGCGACGCCACCGCTTGATCGCGGTCGCCGCCCGCCAGCTCCAGCTCGGAGCGCAGCTCCAACGCGCGCACCGCATCTCCGAACGCCTTGAGCGCGAGGAAGATGTCGTGCACCCGGTTGAGCTCGGGTGGGTGGTGCGGCTCGACTTCCAACGCGCGTCTCGCGGCGTCCAGCGCCTCTTCGCGCCGGTTCATCGCCGCCAGGACTTCAGCGAGGCGAATGCGAATGCCCTTCACGCCCTCCGCGCCGTCCTGCAGCGGAACCAAGCGGCGGAGCACAGTCACCAGCTCGTCGCGTTTGTTCAGCTCCTCGTAGATGTCGCGCATCGCCTCCAGCGCGCCACGGTGACGAGCGTCGCGTTCGAGCGCGGCCTTGAAATACGGCACCGCCTCTTCGGGCCGGTTGAGCATTCGGTAGAGGACGCGACCGAGTCGGTCGGAGAGCCGTACCAACTCTCGCGGATCGACGGTGGCCGAGAGCTTGGATTCGAGCAGCTCCTTGAGCTCTTCGTAGCGCTTACCGCGTTCCAACAACTGTTCGAGGGCGGCGAAGGCCTGCTCGTTGCGCGGGTTCTTCTGGAGCAGCTCCCGGTAGAGCTCGATGGAGTGACCGACGTCAGAGAGCCCCTCAGCCGAAACTTGGGCCATGCGCGACAGAATCCGTTCGCGCTCCGGACCGGCGACGAGATCCCGCTCCAACTTCAGAATCGCGTAGAGCTTGTCGTTCTTCTGCGCGGTCTCGTAGAGCGCCTCCAGCAATCGCGCGGACGCGAGATGCTTGGGGTCGACCTCGAGGATCTGCTCGTAGACGGTGGCGGCGCGATCATCGTCCTCGAGCATCTCCTGAGAGAGCTGACCCAACCGGAAGAGCAACCCCACCTTCTCTTGCGTGTCTTCGGTGTGTTCCGCCAATGCCTCCAACACGCTCGCGCACTCCACCGGTTTGTTGAGCTGGTTGTAGAGGCGATCCAACGCGGGGAGCGCCTTGTCCCAGACCGAAGGATCCAACTGACGCGCCTTCTCGTAGAAGACCACCGCGCGCTGAGCCTCACGCAGTCGCTGATCCAAGATCACGCCGAGCTTCAGACAGATCTGCGCCGCGTCCGCGGCTTCGGCGATGCGCGGCAGCTCCTCTTCGTACGCGGAGGCCAACTCGTCGAACGTCTTCGCCGCGTCGGCCGCGGACTCCAAGCGTTTGCGCAGCTCGCCGTCGTTCGGGTCCTCCTTGAAGGCGCGATAGAGAGCGAGATAGGCGAGCTCGGGCTCTTCCTGCCCCTGCCGGATCGTCGCCAGCTCCAGCAGCAGGTTCTTTCGCTCCAGGCTGTCCGGCGAGACGTTGATGCGCGCCTCAATCAGCGCGGCCAGCTTCACCACCTCGTCGATCTCTCGGTACGCCTGTAACAACACGTCAACCGCGGTCTGGTTGCTGGGCTCGCGGGCGACCATCGCCTCCATTCGCGCCAGCGTGTTGGCGTGGTTCGGCCGCACTGCCAAGACCTGCGTGTACAGGTCGAGCGCACCGAACTTGTCCATCAGCTTCGACTCGCGCAGCGTCCCCAGGCGGTACTTGTGCTCAATCCCCTCTTCCGCGCCGAGCAGGGCCACTCTGCGCGCCAACACGTCCGCCAACTCCGGCCAGCGCTCCTGCTTGAAGCAGAGCTGCTCCATCCGCTCCAACGCGGCGGAGTCTTCTGGCTTTAGCTCCAAGAGCCTGCGGAACGTCGCCAGCGCGCCGAGCGCGTCCTGCATGTGCTCGTCCTGCAGCGAGCCAATCTGGAAGAGGAGCGCGGCGCGGCGGTTGGTGTCTTCGGTCATCGACAGCTGACGGCGCAACACCTCGAGCAACTCCGGCGCCCGGCCCGTCTGCGCGAAGAGCTTACCCACGGCATCCAGCGCTTCCGGATCCGACGGGGCCAGCTCCAAGACTCTGCGCCAACCTTCCACCGCGGCGTCAGCATCGCCTTCTTCAACTTCGAGACGCGCCAGCGCCCGGTACAGGTTCGTGCGCGCCGCATCGTCCGCTGCCTTGGTGGCGACCTCGGTGAGCAGCCCGGCCAGCTCTTCCTTCGCTCCGGCCTGTTCCACGTACTCCACGCAGAGCGCGAGGGACTGCTCGTCGTCCGGCAGCTCACGCAGGGCACGCGTCGCGAAGAGGAAGGCCATCTCCGCGTTGCCCATGGGTCCGGCGTAGATGCGCGCGACCTTACAGAGCAGCGCCGCGCGTTCCTGCGCGACCGGCTCCATCGACGCGCGCGATTCCAACATCTGCACCAGCTTCAGGTGATCGCCGCCGGTGGTGAAGATCGGCTCCAGCGCGCTCGCCGCTTCGCCGCGCAGGGGGCTCTCGGACCGCGCCATCTCTTCCAGCGCGCCCACTGCACCAGGATGCGCGGGACGACGGTTGAGCACCTCGTTGAAGAGATCCAACGCGCCGCGCGGATCTCCAAGCCGCGTCAGACGCAGGCGGCCCAAGCGCACCATCTGTTCGTACGCTTCTTCGTGCGCCTTGCGCTGGTCGGAGAGCTGAATCTCCTTCCCGAGCAGCGTCGCCAACTCCGCGTAGCGTTCGCTCTCCGCCAACACGCGCGAGAGGAACTTGATCGCGTTCGGATCGTCCGGCTTGCGCTCAAGGATCTGCTGGTAGCACTCCGCGGCCAGCGCCTTGTCCGCGAGCGTCTCCTCGGCCAAGTGGGCCAGCTCGAAGAGCAGCGTGATCTGCTGCGGGACGCTCTGCTCCAGCGTCACCTGTCGCCGCATCACCTGCGCCAGCTCTTTGAAGTTGCTCGTCTTGCGGTGGAGACGCGCCAACGCCTCGAGAACTTGCGGGTTCGCGGTCTCGCGTTGGCTGACCTCTTCCCACGCACGCGCGGCGAGATCCGGCCGGGTGAGCCGCTCCCCGTAAAGAATCGCCAAGCGTTTCCAAAGCTCCAGCGTCAAAGCGGCGGAGACGCCCTTTTCCAACTGGTCCTCGAAGGCCGCGGCCAGCTCCTCGAACGATCCCGTGTCCGCGGCCAAACGCTCCAACTCGCCACGGGCGTCTTCGCTCTCCGGGTTCTCCACGAACGCGCGCATACGGGCGGAGAAAGCCAGCGCCTTCTGACCGAGCGCCTCGCGAAGCGTGGCCACCTCGTTGATCAGCTCCATCCGCTTGCCCTGCGCGGCGGCCTGCAGACGAAGGTCCAGCACTTCGACCAGCTTCTTGATGTCGTTGACGCTGCGGTAGAACGGCTCCAGCAAGCGCGCCGCTTCCTGTCGAACCTGCTCGTTCTGCAGCAGTCGCTCCAACCCAGCGATCGCGGTGTTGTCGCCCGGCGAGAACTCCAGTGTCTGCGAGTACGCGGTGATCGCCCCGCCGGCGTTCCCCTCTTTTTCGAGCAGCTGCGCTCGGCGCCCCACATAAGTCCGCCGCGCCGGTACGTCCTCCGCGAGCGCCGCGAGCTGATCGAGGATGTCCGCTTGCTCTGAGTACCGGTGCGCCTTTCCGAAGAGGCGATCCAGCGCCTCCAAACCCTTCTTGTTCACCCGAATCGCCAACGCTTGGCGGAGCGCATCGATCGCGGCGCTCTCGTCACCCGCCAGCTCGTAGGCCCCGCCCGCCTTGATCAGCAGGTCCAAGCGCTCCGCCGGAGCCTGCGCGAGCTGAGCCTTCTTCGCGTAGACCTCCGACAAGCTCTTCGCGTTCTGCGATTTCTCAAAGAGACGACTCAGCGCGTCCAGCGCCTGACGGTCTTGCGGCGTCAGCGAGAGCAGGTGCTGCCAGAGTTTGATCGCCTCTTCAGGCTGAGCGAGTTGTTCACGCAGCTCAGCCGCGCGGCGGAGCAACCCCGGCAACGCTTCGTCTTGCGGATCCGACTCAGAGATCGCCGCTTCGTAGATGTCGACCAGATCTTCGAAGGAGTCGGTGAGCCGCGCCAGGCGTTCCAGCTCTGGCCGAATCGCTTCACGGTCGACGCCGGCAGCGAACGCACGGAGCGCTGACATGAAGGCGAGGTCCGGTTGGTTGAGATCGCGCTCGTAGATGGAGCGGATCTCCGCCGCCAACCGCGCCTTCTCCTGAGGAAGGGCGGAGTCCATGCGCGCCTGCCGCAAGGCCACTCGGCGATCGTGATCACCGCTTTGCGCCAACGTCGGGTCGAGAATCTCCAACGCCGCCGCGCTCTCTTCGTCGGCGGACATGGCCCACTGCTCAAGCTCGTTGCGGGCGTTCGCGTGGCTGGGGTCTTCCGCCAAGATCTGCCGAAACAGCTGCAACGCGTTCGGGCTGTCGCCGTACTGTTTGCGCAGCTGCGCCAGCTTGAAGGAGAACTCACGGCCTTGCGGGCTCTGACCTTCCTGAGCGCGCCGCAGCTCCAGCGCGAACGCCAGCTCGTTGGGACGTTCGAGATCGACGTAGAGCCGCTCCAGCGACGCGGCCGCTTCACGATCCAGCGGATCCCACTCGGAGATCTGCCGCCAGCTTCCGGCCGCGCTCTCCTTGTCGTTTAAGCGCTGTTCGTGCAGCACCCCCGCCTCGCGCAAGAGCGAGATCTTCTCCGACGGGTCTGGGATCAACTCGGCCAAGCGCTCCAACGTCGCGGCGAGTGACGCCCAGTCTTCGCTCGCACGGTAGAGACGAGCGAGGCTGCGCAGCGGCTCGGGCTGCTTCGGCTCCAGCTCCAACACCGCGTTGAGCTGACCAATCGCTTCGCGCTTGTTGTCGAGCTTCTTCTCGTAGACCTCCGCGAGCTCGCGGTGCAGCGCGGCCTTCACGTTCCCCAGGTCACCCTGGAAGAGCAGCTCCGCGACGACCTCCGCGTAGCTGTCCAATGCGTCCGCGTCCTCCGCGGCCTGACGGGCGGCGTTGCGCACGCTCAAGTCCGCGGGAGCCAATCGCAGCGCGCGCGCGAGCGAGGCGAACGCCAGCTCCGGCTGCCGCAGCTGATGCAGGTGCACATACGCGGCCTGCTTGAGCGCGAGCACCTTCTCCAGCGAGTCCTCCGCGGCGTCGGCGATCACGTCGAGCGCGGCGACCAGCTTGCGGTGCTCTTTCGCGGCTTCATAGGCCGGGACCAGGGCGCGCGCCGCTTCCTCTCGGTTCTCTTCATCCGCGAGCAGGTGCTCCAACGCGGCCAGCGCGTCTGGATCACTGGGGTTCTTGGAAAGAATGTCTGAGTAGTTCTGCACGGCGGCGGCCCGGTCACCCAAGGATGCCTCCAAAATCTGGGCGCGCTTGAGCGACAACCTCGACGCGCGCTCCTTGTCTCCAGCTTGCTCCGCGAGCTCAACCTGCCGGCCCAGCGCCGTGGACAGCTCGCCCATCCGTCCGCCCTGCTCCAGCAGCTGGCACATCCGCGGTAACAGCTCCGCTTCGTTGCCACCCGCGTTGATCGCTTCCTGCAGCGCCTGGGCACCTTCACGCGGACGGCCCAGCTCCCCCGAAATCTCTGCAAGCTTTACGTACAGCTTCGCCTTCTCGTTTCCTTCGGCGAGCAGGATCTGCCGACGCAGCACCTGATCGCATTCGGAGTAACGGCCCGCGCACGCGTAGAGCTGCACCAGCTGCGCGAGGATCTCCGAATTGTCCGGCAGCTGGGTCAGCGCGGTCTGCAGCGCCGCACCGGCTTCGTCCACCGCCCCACCCGCTTCGGCGATCTGCGCGCCCGCGAGCATCAGCCGACGTCCCAATCCCTGTTTGTCCTGCTGCTTGGTGCCGAGATCGACGAGGAACCGCGCCAACTCTGCGCGAGTTGAAAGCTCGTCGGCCAGGCGCACCGCCTCCGCGTGGAAGTGCTCATCCTCGGGCTCGAGAGCGAGGCCGCGCAGATAGAAGTCGAACGCGCCCCGACTGTCCGCGAGCTGCTCCTCGTGCGTCGACGCGAGCAGCTGCAGGAGCTTTTTCTGCTCCGCGCGATCCTGCGAAGTCGACAGCTGAACCAGCAGCGACGCGACCTGACGCTGGTGATCGCCGGTCTGCGCGTAGTGAGGTGCGACTGCTTTGGAGATCTCCAGCCGCCGAATGCCCTGCGCGGCCAACCGTTCCAGGCCCCCCACCACGGAGCCGTCAAACAGCCCTTCGCGCAGCAGCTCCAGGTACAGCTCCGCCGCCTCGTCCTTGCGTGAAAGTCGTTCCGCGTAGAGGTGCGCGAGCTTCGACTTCCATTCCTGGCGCTCCGCCGGCGCCTTCACCAGCATCGCCAGCTGCTCCGCCGCACGCGCGACCTCTTCCCACTGGGACAGAGAAGTATGCGCCTGCGCCAACCGCTTCCAGGTATCGGCGTCGTCCGGGTGCTTGGCGAGGATGCGACGGAGGATCGCTACGGATGCCGAAGGATCCGCCGTGGGAATCTCCGCCGCGCGCTCTTCCTGCGCCAGCACCTCCGCGGGATCCGCTGCCTGCTTCGGCTGGGTCAGTCCCAGCAACGCGTTCTTGGCTTCGGCGTCGTCCGGTGCGCGCCTGAGGACCTCACGCCACGCGTTGCCCGCCTCGTCCGGCTGGTTGAGCGACGACTGAAGAACCTGCGCGAGGTTTCTCCACAGCGGTAAACCGGTGATGCCGGGAGCGCCTCCGGCGGTGCGTCGCAGAGCCTCCGCGAGCTCCGGCTGCGCGCCGGCTTTGTGCGCGGTCTCCACCACGCTCCGCAGCAGACCAGGGCGACCCGGATCCAGATTCAAGGCGCGGGCGCGGGCGGCGAACGCATCGCGGTGACGACCCGCCTCGTCGTAGAGCAGCGCCGAGCTCTCGCAGAGCGCGACTCGCTCAGAGACCGGGCTGCCCGCGCAGAGCGCGAGATCGAGCACGGACTCGAGCGCGAGAAGATCTTCATCTCCAGCAAACAGCTTCGCCAGACGGAAGGCCGCTTGGGCATTGGCGGGCTCGATCTTGAGCGCCGCTTCCAGATGCCCGCGAACGGCGGCGGCGTTGTCCCCGGCACGAACGCAGAGATCCGCCAGCCGCAGGTGCATCACGACTTGAGCCGTGCGGTCCTTCACCGTGGCCAGGTACTTTTCGAAGACCGCGACGGCCTCCGCCCTCTCGCCGGCTTCTAGGTGCAGCTCCGCGCACAGCTCCGCCGCAGCGCTGCGCGACGGATCCGCCTGGGTGGCCTGTTGAAAGGCCTTCAGCGCGCCTGGGCGGTCATCCATCCGCGTCAGACGGAGAACCCCCGCGCGGGTTAAAAGATCAGCCTGGACGACGCGATCGCGGCTGTCCGCCGCCATGCGCTCCATCTGCGCCACGGTGGCCGCATAGGTCTGGCTGTTCTCCGCGAGCTGTTCCAGCAGCTGCAACGCGCCCGGCATCGCGGGCCAGAGCAGGAAGCAGCGATCCAGCGCCTCTTTGACTTTCGCGGCGGCGGAGCCTTCGTAGAACGAGAGCAGCTTCGCCACGTGCAGGGACAGACGCGCGGCGACTTTGCGGTCGCGCTCCTCCAGCGACTGCGCCTTGAGCGTGCGCACGCGATCACGCCAGCCGTGCTCGAACTTCTGAATCTCTTTCGTAATCCGTTCCACCGCGTCGAGCTTCGCGTCCAGGGTCTGCGCGACGTGCAGCGCCTTCAGCGCAAGTCCGTGCTCTGCGGGCTCTTCGATGAGCTTCTCCGCCAACCCGGCGTACGCCTCCGCCATCCCGGCGCCACCGAGCGACGCTCGCTCTCGTTCCAGCGATTCGAACGCGGAGAGGAACCGCCCTTCGGCAAGGAAGATCTCGCGGATCCGCTTGAACGGCGCGCGGTCTATCGGGTTGGCGCGGGTCGCCAGCTGCAGACTGAGGATGGCCCGGTCGCGCTTGCCCAGCTTCTGCTCGTAGAGCTCCGCCGCCTTGAGCAAGTACTCCGCGGCTTCCTTCCCGGTGTACGTGGCAGCAATCCGCTCGTACGAATCGGCGAGAGCGGCAGGCTCTTGGCGTTGCTCGAACAGCTCCGCTAAGGCGGACAGTGCGTCGCGGCCATCCGGGTCGAAGAGCAGCGATCTTCGTAGCAGTGTCTCCGCGCGCGCCAGGTTTTTGAGCCGAGCGCTGGCAAGCTCCGCGGCCCGGGTGAGCAGCACACTCGCCTCCGCGGCGGTCACGTCACGCGAACGGTTCTCGTAGAGACGAATGAGATCTTCAACGCGACCCGATTTTTCGAGCGCGGCTTCGACCTCCGCGAACGGCCGATCGTCGGCGCCACGGTCGGGACCACGCCCCGCGATCGCCGGGGCGGACTTCAGTTGTCGATTGTCCATGGGGCGGCGTGGGAAACGCTTGAAAAACTCTAGCGTTCACGCGCCTCTGGAGCAATGGAACAGGGTCGCGCGGTGGCGTTCCGATTCTTTGGCGTTTCCTACGTGGTTGCCGTGCCAGCGGGAGCCGCGTCCGCCGCTTTGGCTTCTTCAGCCTCCGTGGGGGCCGAAGGCGTCGTCACCGCGGGCGGAGGGAGTGCCGCAACCCGCTCCGCGGACGCCGTGTCGCCCACCTTGCCGTACAGCTCGATCGCCTTGGGGTACTGACCCAACGTCTCCGCCAATTCCGCGGCGCGCCTGAGATCTCCCGACTGTTCGTAGAGCGGCAACGCGCGATCCTTCCGCTCCGCCTTCTCCCACGCCTGCGCGGCGGAGGCCGTTTCGCCCAGGAGCTCCAGCCAACGCGCCCGCTGGTGGTGCGACTGCGATTGCTCGGCCGCGTCCAGCTCCTTCTTCGCCAGCGCCTGAGCTTCCGCGTCCAGCTTCGCCTTCTGCAGGAAGCGGAAGGCTTTGGGGGACGGCAGGGTGCTGAGGTTTTCGACAGCCTTCTCGCGCTCGCCCGCCGCAATCTGCAACAGCGCCGCGCCGAGACGATCGCCACGTTCGATCAACTTACTGATCTCCTGCGAGCGGACTCGATTCGCCCCTTCAGTGTCTTTGGCGCGTTCGTACGCTTTGCGCGCGTTCGACAACTTGCCGGCGCGTTCCCAGGCCAGAGCCGCTTGATCGAACTGCCGCGCACGCTCGTAGAGCTTGGCCACATCGTCGAACTTGCCGCTTTGAACGTAGTGTTCCATGAGCAGCTCGTAACCGCCGGAGCGCTCCAACAGCGGACCAATCTCCGCGGGAGGAAGCGTCTTCATCAGTCGGCGAGCGCTGTCGGTGTCGCCACCGGAAACCATTGCCTTGAGCGCACTCTTGAGATCGCCGCCCGCCTCGAAGAGCCGAGCCGCGTCCGCGAAAGACTTGTTCCGCTCGTGCACGCGCGCCGCGTCTCGGGTGCGCTTCTGCGACTCCAGCGCGGCAGCTTCCTCGCGCCAATCCGCGTAGGTCTTCGCCGGCGGTCGAGCCCCGCGTTGACCGCCCCGCTCACGCCCCTCTCGAGGTTCGCGACCGTCACCGCGCCGCTTCTCGCCGCGCGGCTCCTGGGAACGGGGAGCCTGCTCCGCTCGAGGCGCTTCCTCTTTGTACGGCTTCTCTGCGCGACCGGAAGCCGCGAACGCCGCGTCCGCGCGATCGTGCGCACCGGCAGCGCGCCACGCGTTACCGACCAGATACATCACGTCGATGTAAGCCTCTGCCTTCTCCTCCTCGGGACTCTTCGTCGGAGTCGGAGTTGGAGCCGTGGCCGCGCCGTTCGTGGAGCCAGCCGAAGCACTCTCGCTCGACGCCGCTCCAGCCGACGCACTCTCGCTCGACGCCGCTTCAGCCGAGGCGCTTTCAGAGGACGGAGCTTCACCTGAAGCCGAGCTCCCCGCAGAGGCGCTCTCGCTCGGCGCGCCCTCGCCTGTTGGAGCGCTCTCTCCCGACGCCGCATCCTCCGGCATGGGCGGCTTGATCTGCCGCGCCACCCGCGAGAGCGTGGTGATCAACTTGCCACGGGTGCCGAGATCGATCTCGTCTATCGACTTCACGCGCATCTGACGGAGCACCTTCACCAACTCAGTGAGCGGAGCCTTCTGCGCGCCGAAGTCACTCTTGGACAGCGCCTTCTCTAGAGCCGAGAGCTCGCCAGGAATCCGATAGGCGCCGCCGCTGGAGCCACCGCCTTGACGACCGCGACCCGGACCGCCTCGACCGTGTCCTTTTCCGCCGAACTCACGGTCACCACCGCCGCGGCGACCACCACCGCCAGCACCGTCACCCCTGGGACCGCGCGGACCACTGCCGCCGCGACCCCGGTCATCCATACTGAAACCACCCTTGGCACTGTCGTTCGTCACCGGAGATCCTCGCTCACGCACGCGGCGTCAGCGAAGGACCCCGCGAAAAGGTCAGAACGCGTAGCGCAGATTGGGCGTTGCAGCAAAGCCGATTGTGCCGCCGTTGATCATGAAGCTGGGCGTCAGCTCAATCCCGATGGTGAAATGCCGCAGCTGGGTGAAGTACTCGACGCCCATCCCGGCGAGCAGAAAGATGTCCGAATTCACCAGCCCGGCCGGCGAAAAGATCGCGTAACCCGCGCCCACGCGCCCGTAGATCCACAGGCGCTGCACGTCGTTCGCATCGTTGAAGCCAAAGATGTTCACCTTGGCGGCGATGCCGGGGATGAACCCGTTGAAATCACCCGAGACGGCCCGACAGATCCCTGCGGTCGCGCAGCCGGGCGGAGCCGAATTGCCCAGATAGTCCGAACCGTTCCGGTTCGCCGTGGCCATGGCAAAGATGTCGATGCCCACGCGCTCGCCAATGTCGAAGCCCAGATCCACCCGGACCAGCTGTCCATTGGAGAAGTTCCGCGGTCCCGACGACGCGGGCGGGTTGATCATCGCGAAGTAGCCGGCCGCCAGCCCCATGTGGAAGCCGCGCTCAATCTCGTTGAACGAGGGCGCTTCCTTGTCGACCACCGGCGCACCCGACTTCTGGGCCAGCGCCAGGGAAGAGACCACCACTGCCAAAGCGAGCACCGTCTTGGTGATTTGGCTCATCGTGGAGCGGGACAGTAGCCCGGCCCGGCCCTGGGCGGAAGTTCAAGAAACACGAAGGGCGCGGGACTCGAAAGAAGTCACCGCGCCCTCGACGATCCGACTGAGGCAGCAGCCTGAAAGCAGAAGACTGAACGGTTTTTACTCGCCGGACGCCTTGAAGATGAACGGATAGGTGACGATCACGACGCCACCACCCTTCGGCTTCGGGAACATCCAGGTTCGGACTCGACCGGCGACGCAGGTCTCCAGCTCCGCGTTGTTCGTATCCGCCTGGGCCACGCTGGACGAAGCCACGCTGCCAGACGCGGAGATCACGAACTTCACCGCGACCTTGCCCTTCAGCTTCGGGAACCGGGTGAGCTGGCTCTCGTAGCAGTAACGGATCTGGTTGCGGTTGCGGTGGATGACCTGACGAATGAGCTCCTTGTCCAGAGAGCCCATGACCATGGGCTCGGACGAAGTGATGCCGACGTCGACGCTCTTCTTTCCGCCGAGCACACCCACTCCAGTGCCATAGCTGCCGGTACCGCCGCCGCGACCCTTGGTACCGATGCCGCCGATGCCGATGGTGTCACCCTGACCCCCACCGCCCGCGCCGGAGCCGCGCAGACCGAGTCCGCCGAAGCCCTGCGCATCACCCGCGGCAGCGCCGAACATGTTGCCCATGGCGCTCTTCAGCTCGCCGCCAAGGCCGTTCGGACCGAACACCGTGGAGAGACCACCACCCCCGGAGCCGAAGATCTTCTGCGTCAGCATACGCGCCTGATCCTTGTTGTTCGGATCGCCCTTCGGCGCGGTGTGCGCGCTGCGCTTGGGAGCATCGCGCTTACCCATCTGGCCTTCGTCACCGCGGTGTTTCGCGGCCATCTCGCCGGAGCTGCGCTTCTGCTGATTGAGCTTTTCGAGCAGCGGGTTCTTCTGCGCTTCCGGCGGCTTGATGATCAGCTTCGCGATGCGCGCCTGATTGCCGGAGAGCTCATCCGCGTACTCGTCACCTTCCGCCGCGGCGTTCACGAAGGAGACGACCGCCACGGAGGCGAGGAAGAACATCACCAAAAAGATGTTCATCACGGTGAAGTCGATGGACTCCGACAGCGGGACGATCACCGGCTTGGGCACCGGCAAGATGAAGGGC
>JBQTKE010000548.1:0-6274 GCA_052386435.1 Myxococcaceae bacterium | reverse complement strand
GCCACCCTTCGCCATCCCCTCCGCCGCGCCGAGCATCGCCTGCCCCTGCGCGTAATTCTGAAACCCCCCGGCGAGACGCGAGTACGCGACGTCCTTGCCCAGCTTCTTGAGCGTCGCCTCGTCCTCTTCCTTGATACTCACGTGGAAGTTGCCCAGCCGCACGACCTCCACGCCGTAGCTGTCCACGTGCTTCTTCACGCCGGCGATGATCTCAGTCTCAATCTCTTCCGTGTACGCGCCGGACGTCACGTTGAGCAGCGGCCACTTCTTCATGACAAGCAGCTCGGCGATGCGGTCGCGCGTGACCTTGAGGACCTGGCTCCTGAACCAACCAAGGAACTCCTCGTTCTCCGCGCGCCTCATGCCCACGAGCTTGAAGATGAGCGCTTCGGGGTCCGCCACGCGGATGGAGAAATCTCCGTAGACCATGGTGCCAATGCCCAGGCCGGTCTCGGGATCTCTCACGTCGCCAATCGGTCCGCCGAACTTCAGCCCGGCGAACTCGCGCAAGGAGACGAAGTAGAGCTCCGCGATGAACAGGTTCCCACCGGTGAACTTCTCCAGCAGCGCGGAGAGGAACGGGATGTTGTTGGTGTCCAGGCTGTGTCGCCCCGGCCCCAGCTTCCCTTCGACCTTGCCGTCCTTCACGAAGAGCGCAACCTCGTCAGAGTCGACGGTCAGCTGCGTCAGCATCCGGATGTTGTTCTCCGGGTACTTGTAGAGGATGTAGTCCTTCGCTTCGTCGGAGCGGGCAATGAAGTTGCGTTTCGCTTCACCCTTGATGCTGTCGAAGATTCCCATGGCTCTCCTGCTCCCGAACGTACGGCGGAAAGGAACCGCTATTGCGCGGACACCTTAATACCTATCCCCACCGGCTGATCAGCCGTTCGCGATCCAGCAGGCGCACGCTCACGGAAATCAGGATGAGATCAAGGATCAGCACCGCCGCACCCTGGAGGGCGTAGTAGGTCGTGCTCGCACGCAGCACACCCGCGACTTGGCCTCCGACCAGCCCCAAAATAGGCAGCGTCACCAAGCCTGAGATCTGCTGGGCCAGTCGGACATCGGCGGCGCGCGCGGAGACCAACACCGCCACGCCGTTGCCGAAGAACGCGAAGAGCGGAGCGATCACGAAGACGCCGAACATCCAGAGCGTATTCGGCAACACCAGCTCGTGCGCGTAGGGCCAGACGGTCCAATCAATCAGCACGCAGAAAATCACGAAGGCGACGAAGGTGATGCCGACAGACGGCACCAGCGCGGCCAGGCTCTTCCCCGCCACCAGCTCCGCGGACGAAATAGGCGAGGCCAGCAGCGGCTCGATCGTCCTGCGCTCCTTCTCGCCGGCAATGCTGTGCGCGGAGATCAGCACTGGGACAAACACCGGCATGATCAAGAAGAGCCCGAACCACTCCGCCAACGTCTTGTCGATCAGGAAGCGAATGGGATCCACGCCGCGGGGCAGGTTCGACTCGTACGCCTGCGCCAACGCGCGCAGGTTTCCGTCGTCGGGGTTGGCGAGGTAGCCCTTGATGATCAGCACTGGGACCAGCACCAGCACCAACGGAAGCGCGAAGAGCGAGAGGAGCATCCCGCGGTTCTTGAGCAGATCCAGCGAGTCCTTCCAGAACACCGCCATCACCCGCTTCCGCCGAAACGCCATTCAGGGCCTCACCAGCTCGAGGTAAACCTCTTCCAACGGTCGCTGCATCGGCGTTGCGGAATGAATGCGCGCCCCTGCGGAGACCAGCGCGGAGATCACCTCCGGCGCTTGGCTGTCCTCAGAGAGCATCACCCGCAGCAGCCCGCCCTCGCTCAGCACCTCCGGACGAAACGGCAGCGCGCCCAGCGCGGCGAGGAAACGTTCGCCCTCGCCTTCGACTTGAACCGCCAGCGCCATCCCCACTCGGCGCAGCTCGCTCACCGGCGCCACGGTGAGCAAGCGCTGCTTGACGATCGCCACCCTCTGACAGAGCCTCTCCACCTCCGCCAGATTGTGCGAGCAGAGGATGATCGTCCTCCCCTCCTTCGCCAGCTCCGCCACCGCGTCGCGTACGGTGCGAGCGGACTCGGGGTCCAAGCCGGAGGTCGGCTCGTCCAGGAAGATGATCTGCGGGTCGTGCACCAGCGCCCGGACGATCGCCAACTTCTGACGCATGCCTTTGGAGAAACCGCCGCAGGGCTCGTCCTCGCGTCCCTTCAGACCGAACCGCTCTAGGTACGACTGGAGACGCGGCCAGGTCCGCTTCTCGTTCAGCTCGTGGAGCTTGATGAAGAAGCGCAGGTTCTCCCGCGCGGTCAGGCGGTCGTAGAGCCCGGGCTGTTCCGTGAGCAGACCGATCGTTTTGCGGAGCGTCTCGCCGTCCGAACCCAACGGGATGCCGCAGACCGTGGCTTCGCCTGACGAGGGAGAAAGCAACCCGGTGAGCATTCTCACCGTGGTCGTCTTCCCCGCTCCGTTCGGGCCCAGCAACCCGAACACCTCGCCCGCCCTCACCTCGAACGTCAGCCCCTCGACGGCAATGCGATCGCCAAAGCGCTTGGAGAGCTGAGCGACGGAGAGTGCGTTCACTCGATGGAGACCAGGATGAACTTGTTGTTGAGGTCCTTGAAGAACGGGGTGACCTTCTTGTCCTCACCCACCGCCTGGCGAAGGATGCCCAAACGGTTGTGCTCCACCAGCGCCCACTCGCGGCCCGGTTGCGCTGCGTACGCTCCCATGCGCGCGTTGTCCTTGATCTGCTTCACCGTGTTCTTCGAGTAGTAAGTCTCTCCGCGCCAGTTCATCAAGAACGCGACGATGGGCTCGTCTGGCTTGCGCATCGCATAGTAGCGCTTGAACAGATCTCGCTGGGTCCAGTGGTGCGAGAGGTCCACCCAGTGGCTCCAATTGAACCAGAGCGCGAACGCCAGCGCGAAGGCCCCGAAGCTGCCGAAGAGCAGCGTCCGCGTGCGCGCCACCAGCGCGACCACCGCGACCACGCCCGCGATGAAGAACGCTGTTCCCATCACGTGCTTGACGCTGGAGGTCTCGCGCCAACCGGGCAGCGCCAGCCATGCGGCCAAACCTCGGTACAAGAGGAAGAGCGCAGCCACCGCCATCAGGAACGCCGTGGCCGACACCGCGAAGTTGTCCTCTGACTGGGTGCCCAACGCTTCCATCACCAGGTACGTCGCGACGAGCAACGCGGTGACGCCCAACAAGAGCAGGGGCGGTCGCACGCTGTGGGTCACGCTGACGATGAAGACCACCACGCTGACCAGGACCACCGAGACCGTCATCGGCTTGAGCAGTGCGGACTTGCGCTGGGTGATGAACGACAGGAGCAGCGTCACGCCTGCACTGGCCGCGCACAGCGCGCCCAACAATTCGGACCACCAGGCGATCTCGTACGCGAAGAACTTCAGCGGCTGGGTGACCACCTCCACCGGATACGGACGGTCGTAGTTGTAGACAAAGAGGTCGGTGAAGTCCTTCGGGTCGCGCGCCAAGTCGTAGCCCACGATCATGAAGAGCACGCCGCCCATCAACAGCGCGAGCGCATGCTTCGACACGCCTTCGTTCCAGAGCCGATCGATATAGAGCCCGATCAGCAACGCCATGCCCGGGAGCAGGGGGAACACGTAGTGGTGGAACTTGGTGGCGGACATGCCGATGAGGCCCCACGTTCCCGCCAACCAGACGAAGGTGAGTACGCCAACGTGGTCCGCTTTGGTGCCGCCGCGCAGCTTGATCGCAGAGAGCAACGTGAGCGCGCCAGGAACCAGCGCCACCCAGGGGAAGATCGCGTAGCCGCCTTGCTCGATGAAATAGGTGAATGAGCCGCCCGGCGTCGTGGTGTGCACGCCCGCGCCCAGTCGGTTGAAGTGATCGTGGATGAAGAAGCGGGTGAAGAAGTCTTTGCTCTCGTCATCGACTCCGGTGAAGAGGGAGAGCTTGAGGTACCAAGGTACGGCGACCGCGTAGAGCACCAGGATACCCGTCGCCAACTTCATGCGGTAGAGCTGCCCCCAGAACAGCGGCGGCGGCGACCGGTGCGCCATGAAGAGCTGATCCGCGATCACGGAGAAGAGCGCGGCCAACCCAACGATCAGGACAACGCTGCCGAAGATGAGCTTGATGTCGGCCTGACCGGTGCGCAGCGTCGGCACCAGCGCGCCTACCAGGTACATACCTCCCATCAGCACGGGGATCGCCACCGCGATCAACATCGGCAGGCCTTGCTTGAACAGCCAGCGGAAGTGATCGCCCAGGCTCTCTTCGTCGTAGGGCACCACGCAGAGCAGCGCATAGACGAAGAGCACCGCCGCGGGGATGAGCCCCAACAGCCCCTTCGCGAGCAGGCCGAACGCGCAGAAGACGTAGAACGCGTACCACCACCCGCTCCGGTGTCTGGTCGTGTCGTCGAGCTGGCCGATGATCGCGCAACCCACCGCGCAGATCATCGTTGCGACGACCGGCGTGTCGGTCACCGCTTGACGCGCAAGCAGGAAGTAGAGCGGCATCGTCGCCAACACAAAGACGGTGGCGAACCCAGTCCTTTTGTTGACGGTGCGGCAGAGGGCCAAACCCAAGATCGCCAGCGCGAGAATGGAGAGCAGCGCGAACGGCAAGCGCATGCCCCACTCGGTCATCAGCGAGAGCGCGCCTTCGGTCCGGTTGGTCCCGGCCAGCTGCATGCCCACGGCCATCATCCACATGGTGAAGACCGGCTTGGAGAAGAACCACGCGCTTTCCCAGTACGGGATGACGTAGTCGTTGCGTTCGATCATGGAACGCGCGACTTCGCCGTAGTGCGTCTCCCAGGGATCCCAGAGCCCCACCGCGCCCAAGTACGGGATGAAGAGCAGCGCCGCGAAGAGGATGATCGCGCCCACCACTCGGGTGGTGACGGGCAGAACGAGCACCTTCTTGACCCACGGTTGCCGGAGAAACTCCGGTCCCAGCAGACTCTCCGCGAACGACGATTCTTCGGGCGTTTGGATCGGTTCAGCCACGGCGGGTTGCTCCTTTCCGAGCGGTGCGCCTCATAGCCCAACCCACTTGAACAGAGGAGCCCCTTCGAGCACCGTCTCCAGAGGTTGGCGCGCCTTGGCGCAATTGAGCATCGCGCGGGAGAGATCCTTGAGGGAGATGGGGCGCAGGGTGTGGAGCCGCAGCACCTTGGTCAGCCCTTCCAGCCCGGGCGGAGGTGTTCGGCCAGGTCCCTCCAGCGCGGACGGGCGGAAGATCGTGTAAGGCAGCCCACTCTCGCGGACCAAGCGCTCGGCTTCGGCCTTGGCCTTGAGATACGCGCCCATCGGCCGACCCGCGCCGACCGAGCTGAGGAGGATGAAGTGGTCCGCCCCGTTGCGCCGCGCGGCCTCTACCAGGAGGCGCGTCGTGCCAATGTCGCTCGACTCATAGGTGTCTCCCTGACCGAAGCGCTTGCGCAGGGTGCCAATGAGTTGAAGCACCGTCGTGCAGCCGCGCATCGCGCGATCCAGCGCGGCGCCATCCTTGAGCTCAAAGCCCACTGAGCCCGAGGGGAGCCCGGGAGTACCCAGGTGCTTCGGCCGAACGTGCGCGACAAACGGCAACCTCCGCTGCTGCGCTTGAGCGACCAGAATCTTGCCGGTCGCTCCTGTCGAGCCGGCAACGAACAGCTTTCGAGCGTTCATGAAGCGGCAACCTACGTGATACGTGAGTCGACATGATCGCCATTCGATCCGGCATCGGTGGGCTCGACGTCGAGGCGCGGGTTCTGCTTCCTGGAGCTAGAAGGGCGCGGCTACGACGAGCTGCATTGCAAGTAAGCTGCCGCGCCATGCGCTCACTGGTCTTCGCGGTCGTCCTCTCAGGCTGTGCCATGTCGTCTTCCGCTCAGCAGCCGAGTCGCTTGGAAGAGACCTACCGGTGCCAGGTGCGGATGATTCTCCCCGAGGGGACGCCGCAGGAGCTGGAGACGGAGCTCACGCGATCCGTGAGCAGTAAAGAGATCCTGGAACAGGTGAAGGTGTTGAAACTCATCTCCGCCCCGCGCTTCGACGGGTACGTCCTCACGCTCAAGCCTGATGGTCGCGGAGAGATGATGTGGCCGGACGCGCATGACGCCGTACGAGGAGAGACGACACTGACCGGTCCGGTGGGTGGTTGGACCCAGACGCGTTTCAAGACGACCAGCTTCAGCCGCGAGAGCAAAGTCATGAGCGACCGCCTGGCGATCGAGACCACGCGCGTTGTGAACGGTGGAATCCTCCGCATCATCGAAGACTGCATCCCCAACGCCTTGGT
>JBQTKE010000547.1:0-33865 GCA_052386435.1 Myxococcaceae bacterium | reverse complement strand
GACGCGCCGGTAGCCCCGCCCGCCGGTGGTCAGCCCGGACTTGCCCAGGTGCTCCACCACGGGGGCGAAGCCCGTCGGCGGGACGGCGAGATAGAAGATCGCGTTCCCCTCCGCGTGGTGCTTGGCGTCGATCTCCGTGAGCCGCTGCTGAAGCCGGTGGTAGGTCGCCAGCTCGTTGAAATCGCCGGACGTGTAGTAGAGATGCTCGACGAACTTCTTCCAGAGCGCCGGGTCCACCTTCTGCGTGGCGTACTCCTGGATCTGCTCCGTCTCCTCGTCGCGAAACGTCTTGTCATCTTTCGGCGAGCGCGCCACGCTAAGGACCGCGAAATCCTCCGGCAGTTGGCCCAGGACAAAGAGGTTGTAGAGCGCCGGCATCAACTTGCGCTTGTTGAGATCGCCGCTGGCACCGAACACCACCAGCGTGCAGCTTTGCGAGGGCCGATCAGGGCGATCGTCAGTCACTGGCGCTCCTTGAGCCACCGCGCTTCAATGGCCTTGGTCTTGTTCAAGCGTCGAGCATGTCGCGCGTCGCCAGAGAACTTCGAGGAGAGGACTGCGTCCACGATCTCCAGCGCGACCTCCGAGCCGACGACGCGCGCGCCCAGGCACAGCACGTTGAGATCATCGTGCTCCACGCCTTGGTGCGCGGAGTAGTGATCACTGCAGACCGCCGCGCGCACGCCGGGGAGCTTGTTCGCGGCAACCGATACGCCCACGCCGCTGCCGCAGACGAGGATGCCCCGTTCAGCGCGCCCCTCCCGCACCGCGGACGCGACCAGCTCAGCGAAGTCCGGATAGTCGTCGTCCGGCAGCTCCTCTTGGGCGCCCAGGTCCATCACCTGGTGCCCAGAGTGGGAGATCTGCTTGGCCACCGCGCCCTTCAAGAAGAAGCCTGCATGATCCGCCGCGAGTGCGACGCGCATGGTCTACCCCTTCGCTTTCTTCACCTGCTCCTTGGCCGCGGAGACGACGTTGTCCGCAGTGAAGCCGAACTTCTTGAGCAGGTCCTTGAGCGGCGCAGACAGCCCGAAGTTGCTCATCCCCAACATGGTGCCGGTGGTGCCGGCGTAGCGCTCCCACCCGAATGTGGCTGCTTGCTCAATGGTCACGCGGGCCTTGATCTGCGGCGGCAGCACGCTCGCTCGGTATTCGGGCGACTGACTTTCGAAAAGCTCCCACGACGGCATGCTCACGACGCGCGAGCGGATCCCTTCCGCCACCAGCTTCTCGTGAGCGGCAAGCGCGAGCTGCACCTCACTGCCCGTCGCGATCAACAGCACCTGTGGATCCGCGGAGTCCGCCAGCACGTAGGCCCCCTTCGCCAGACCCGACGCAGGCGCGACCTTGGAGCGATCGAAGGTCGGCAAGTTCTGGCGTGAGAGCGCCAACGCCACCGGCTTCTCCTTCAGAGGGAGGATCACCTTCCACGCCTCCGCGACTTCGTTGGCGTCCGCGGGGCGCAGCACGATCAGTCCCGGGATCGCACGCAGCGAAGCGAGCTGCTCGATCGGCTGGTGGGTCGGCCCGTCCTCGCCAACGCCGATCGAATCGTGCGTGAAGACGTGCAGGACCGGGAGCTCCATGATCGCCGAGAGCCGAATCGCCGGCTTCGCGTAGTCGCTGAAGATCAAGAACGTGGAACCCAGCGGGCGCAGCTTCGACAGCGCGAGCCCGTTCATCACCGACGCCATCGCGTGCTCGCGAACGCCGTAGTGGAGATTGCGATCTCCCGCGCCTTCAAACGTCAGCCGCGTCTTGGTGGACGGCCAGAGATCCGCGGAGCCGCTGAGCAGCCAAGGCACCTTCTGCGCGACCGCGTTGAGGACTTTCGACGACGACTCGCGGCTGGCGATTCCTTTCTCCGAATCCGCCGCGAACGTGGGCAGGTCCTTGTCCCAGCCAGCGGGCAGCTCGTGCCGCTCCATCAACTCCAACTCGTGCGCCAGCGCCGGGAACTCTCTCTTGTACGTTGAGAACGTCTTCAGCCACGCAGCGCGACTGCCGCGCCCACGCTTTCCGAACGACGCATCGAAGTGCTCACGCACGCCGTCCGGGACCAGGAACTTCGCGTCCTCCGGCCAGCCGTACTGCTTCTTCGCGCCGACAACCTCCGCTTCACCCAGCGGCTCGCCATGTGCCTCGCGCGTGCCCTGCTTCTTGGGAGCGCCATAGCCGATCTGGCTGGTGACGATGATCAGCGTCGGCTTGTCCTGCGTGCCCTTGAAGGACTTGAGCGCCTCCTCCAACGCGTCGCGGTCATTCGCATCCTCGACCTTGAGCACGTGCCAACCCAGACCTTGGAAGCGCAGCCCCACGTCCTCGGAGAACGCCAACGACGTGCTGCCTTCGATCGTGATGTGGTTGCTGTCGTAGATCCAGCAGAGGTTGGAGAGCTTGAGGTGCCCCGCGAGCGACGCCGCTTCCGCCGCCACTCCTTCCATCAAGTCGCCATCGCCACAGAGCGCGTAGACGTCGTGATCGAAGAGCGTGAAGCCGGGACGGTTGTAGTGCGCGCCCAACCAACGCGAGGCGAGTGCCATGCCCACGCTGTTTGCCACGCCTTGTCCCAGCGGACCCGTCGTCGTCTCTACGCCAGGCGTCCAGCGGTATTCGGGGTGCCCCGGCGCGCGGCTCTCCAGCTGACGGAACTTCTTGATGTCGTCCAGCGAGACCGCGGGCTTACCGCCTTCCTTCACACCCGTCAGATGCAGCAACGAGTAGAGGAGCATCGACGCGTGGCCCACAGAGAGGACGAAGCGATCGCGGTTGGGCCACGATGGGTCATCCGGATCAAAGCGCAGGTGGTTCTGCCAAAGCTGGTACCCCACCGGAGCGAGCGCCATCGGCGTCCCGGGATGTCCCGAGCTCGCCTGCTGGACCGCGTCCATGGAGAGGGTACGAATCGTGTCAATGCAAAGCTGATCCAAGCTCTTCGAAGGCATGCGTGAAAGCTCCCAATGGGTCAGATCCACGTGTGCTTAGCCCGACCGAGGCGCCGGTGCCCGAAATGAAGCGCGAAACTTGATGAATCTTGCATGGCCTGCGACTCAGCGGGCCTGGCATTCCAGACGCGGCGTGATGGGGCAACGGCTGGATGCGGGCCGCAGGTATCGGGGCCGTTGGCGCTGCTCCCGCGGCGGTCCTCGTTAGCCACCCATTCGCCCACAGTGGCCCACCCCGCTCCGTTCCCACCTCCTTCTTACTGCTGGCAAAGTCCAACGGATGGCGCCGCCCGCGGAACAGCCGAGCGATCCGGAGGAAACGCCTCGCTCCCTCGAGCGGGAGAACCAGCGGCTCAAAGGCGAGGTGGACCGGCTTACCCGAGAGCTGGAAACGGTTCGCGGCAAGTCCTCGCAGACGATCGTTGGACTCTCCGACTGTCTGATCACCGCGGACGCGGAAGGGAAGATCACCTACCTCAATTCAGCCGCTGAGAAGCACTACGGCGTCCGTCGTGAAGAGACCCTCGGTAAGCCGGTCCGGGTGCTCCCGACGCTGGTGTCTGGTGAGCTGCTGGAGAAGTGGCTGGCGGAGGCCCGCGCCGCGCAGGCGCCTGTGGAGCGTGAGCTCTCTTCGGAAGCGGGCGCGACCGGTCCGTTGCGCGCGTTCCAGATCAAAGTTCAGTGGCTGGAGCACGGCGCGCAAATTCTGATCACGGATCGTTCCGAGCTCAAGCAGCTGGAGCAGACCTTCTCCCGCTACCTCTCTCCGAGCGTGCTGGAAGCGGTGCTCAAGTCCGGCATGGATCCGTTCCGCGCCCGCAAGTACGAGCTCACCGTTCTCTTCGCGGACCTGCGCGGGTTCACCTCGATGAGCTCGCGACTCCCGGCGGAGCAGGTGAAGGCGCTGATCGACGAATACCTCACCGTTCAGATCGACGTGGTGCTCTCCGCGGGCGCGACGCTCGACAAGCTCGTGGGCGATGAAGTGATGGCGCTCTTCGGCGCTCCGTTGCCCGCGGAGGATCACGCGCTCTGGGCGATTGATACCGCGCTGCGGATGCGGGAGGGGCACCGGCGGCTGATGGAGATCTGGCAGCGGCGGTCGTTGGTCGGTTGCGAGCTGGGGATCGGCATCAACACCGGAGAGATGGTGGTCGGAAACATCGGGTCGCGCCGGCGGATGGATTTCACCGTCCTGGGCCACCACGTCAACCTCGGCGCCCGGCTGTGCTCGGGGGCGAAGGGCGGAGAGATCGTGATGTCCCGGCGGACCTTCGAGCAGGCGAAGGAGTCTTTGACTCGGCATCCGGAGAAGATCTGCAGGCCGGTGAAGTTTCGACGCGGTGAAGCCATTGTGGCGAAGGGCATTCGCGAACCGGTGGAAACAATTCAGGTCATCGACAGTTAGACCGTTGGGGGGTCTGTGGCGAACAAGGAGTTGTTGGGCACGTTCAAGTCCGCGCCGTGGAAGAGCCCAGAAGAGATTGAGCTCTTCCTGGTGGGCTTGGGCGAGGTTCCCTCGTCGGAGCTGCTCAAGCTGCTCGAGTTCCTGAACACCAAGAGCTCCCCCACGGAGCCGGCGCACCGCGTTCGTCTGACCGTCTTCAAGCGGCTCACCGAAGGTGTGAAGGACAAGGCGCTGTTTGTTCCCTTGGTCAAGATGCTGGGGACGAAGGACGCCTCGCTCCGTTCTGTGTTGATGGAGCTCATCCCCGCGGTGAACAACATCTCCGAACATTCGGAGCTGTGCGGACTGCTTCGCAGCCCTGAGCCCGCGGTCCGCCAGACCGCCGCGCAGGTGCTCAAGAAGATCGGCGGGAAGACCGTGCTGACGCTGCTGAGCCAGCTGGTCCAAGAGGCCAACTTCCAGGGCCGCCTCGAAGCGCTGGACGTGCTGGTCCAGACGGCCGGCCCCTACGCCATCCCGTCCCTGCAGTACGTGCTGGCCGGGGGGAAACCGGCCGAGAAGATGCACGCGCTGCGGTACCTGGGCGATCCCCGCTTCGTGCAGAAGGAAGCCGCCGACGCGCTCCAGGTCATTCAGGGCGCGCTCAATGACCCCACTGAGGCTGTCTCGCTTCGAGCGATCGCCAGCTACGCCGCGCTCTGTTCGGAGGACGCCTGGTTCACGGCGCTCTCACCGGCGTTGGACTCGCTGAACCTCAACGTGGTGAAGGCCGCGGTGGAGACGCTGCGCCGCTTCAGCAGTCCGCGGGTGGTCTCCGCGCTGGAGCGCAAGCTTCGGATGGGACCAAACATCATTCGTCTCACGGCGTTGGCGACGCTCGAGGTGATCGGCAACGACGAGGTGCTCCCGGCGCTGACGGAGGCCCTGAGCCTCAAGCAGATCGTGGTGCGCACCCGCGCCGGTGAGGTGCTCTCGTCGCTGAGCCGCGCGGGCAAGATCGATCTCTCGCGAACGGTGATCTGGCTGCTCCGGAGCCGAGACGAGAACGTCCGCCGGATGGCGATCGATCTGGCGAAGTCGGTCAAAGATCCCAACGGCAACCTCTGGCCAAAGCTGTTGGCCTGCCTGCGCGATGAAGACTGGTGGGTTCGCGAACGGGTGGTCGACACCGTGGTGGAGATCGCCGGAAAGGATCTCACCCGGCACGTGGTGGGCTACCTCCAGGACCCCTCCGATGTCGTACGCCGCTACGCGGTGGAGGTGCTGATCCGGCTCAAGGATCCCCAGGCGCTGGGAGCGCTGGTGCGGACCGTCAGCGACGACACCGACTGGTGGGTCAAGGAGCGGGCCATCGAGGGGATGACCGTGCTCCAGGACGAGCGCTCGGTGCCATATTTGATCGACATCATGCAGGCGAACCCGGACCTGCGGATCGTCTGCCTCGAGGCGCTGGCGAGGCTCAAAGCGGCGCCCGCCGTCGAGCCGGTTTGCGCGCTGCTCTCCGAACCAGATCCGGACCTTCGCTATGCCGCGCTCGACTTCCTGCGGGCGCTCGATGATCCACAGCGAGCCGCCCAGGTGAGGCCTCTGGCCCAGGACAGCGAGGCTCGGATCAAGAACGCAGCCAAGGCGCTGCTGGTGAAGTGGAACATCGATCTCGGGAACACCGTGACCGCGGAGGTGGGCACGTCAATGCTCGACCGGCTGCTCATGCAGATGGCGCAAACGGGGTGTGACGATCTGATCATCGCCTCGGGCCGGCAGGCGATGGTGAAGCGGATGAACCGCGTCGTCCCGCTGACGCGAAACGCGCTGACGTCAGAACAGGTCCAAGTCCTCCTCCGCCCCCAGTTGGTGCCAGAACAGCTGGCGGAGCTGGAGGCGCTGCGGGATGTGGACTTCTCGTACTCGATCAAGTCCGCGGGTCTGCGGTTCCGCGCCAACGTGTTTCAACACACCGGCGGCATGGCCGCGGTCTTCCGGGTGATAAAAGGCAAGCTCCCCGCGCTCGAGGAGCTGGGGCTACCGAGCAAGATCGTGTCGTTTGGAGACATGAGCAGCGGGTTGGTGCTGGTGGGTGGCCCCACCGGCTCGGGGAAGTCGACCACGCTCGCCGCGCTCATCAACTACATCAACCGAAACCAACGCAAGCACATCATCAGCCTGGAAGATCCCATCGAGGTCGTTCACACCCGGCTCAAGAGCCTGGTGACCCAGCGGGAGATCGGCACGCACACGCGCTCTTTCTCCAGCTCCCTGCGCGCCACGCTCCGCCAAGATCCGGACGTGATTCTCGTCGGAGAGATGCGAGACCTGGCGACCATCTCCTTCGCGGTCAGCGCCGCCGAGACCGGTCACTTGGTCTTCGGAACGCTCCACACCGTTTCCGCGGACACGTCGATCGACCGGCTGATCAACGCCTTCCCGGGCGGCCAGCAGGATCAGGTGCGCTCGATGCTCGCCGAATCAGTTCGGGCCGTGGTCTGTCAGTACCTGCTGAGACCGAAGAGCGGAGAGGGGCGCAAGCTGGCGTTGGAGGTGATGCTCAACAGCGACGCCGTCTCCAGTCTGATCCGCAAGGGCAAGTGCTACCAGATCCCCTCGATCATCGCGACCTCCGGTGAGCAAGGGATGCAGCTGATGGATCAAGATCTCCTCCGTCTGGTGAAGGCGGGAGAGATCAGCGCCGACGAGGGCTACATGAAGGCCCGGAACAAGAAGGAGTTCGAACCTTTCCTTGAAGGGGGCGCGCCGCTGTCTCCTTCGACTGGCGCCGTGCCCAACAGCACCACCAAACCCGCGGCCGCCACCAAACCTGCCGCCCCTCGAGCGGCGGGGTCCAACTGACACGCTTGACCGGAGCGCGCGATGGCACGAATCGACTCCTTTCTTCGGCTGGTCTCCGAGCAGGCCGCAAGCGATCTGCACTTCAGCTCCGGCAGCCCGCCGATCATTCGCCATGACGGTGAGCTGATGTCCCTCCCTTTTCGAGTGCTCACGGAGAACGAGGCGCGGAGGTTCATCTTCGAGATTCTGAACGCCGACCAGCGCAAGCAGCTGGAGACGGATCAAGAGCTGGATCTGATGTACGTGCTCGACAAGTACGGGCGCTTTCGCACCAACGTCTTCATCCAGAACCACGGGATAGGTGCCGTCTTCCGGATCATCCCGGAGACGACTCCCACCTGCGATGAGCTCAACCTCCCCCAATCCGTCCGCAAGCTGACCCAATTGCAGAATGGGCTGGTGCTCGTTTGCGGTCCGACCGGCGCGGGCAAGAGCACCACGCTGGCGGCGATGATCCACGAGATCAACAAGACCTCGCAGAAACACATCATCACCGTCGAGGACCCCATCGAGTTCGTGCATCCACCCCAGCAGAGCGCGATCACGCAGCGTCAGGTGGGCAAGCACGCGGAGACGTTTCCTTCGGCGCTGCGCTCCGCTCTGCGCGAGGCGCCGGACGTGCTGGTGGTGGGCGAGATGCGCGACGTGGAGACGATGACGCTGGCGCTGTCGGCGACGGAGACCGGCGTGCTGGTGCTGGGGACGCTCCACACCAACTCTGCGTCGAAGGCAGTGGACCGGATCATCGACATGATGCCGGAGGATGCGCGCGAACAGACCCGTTCGGTGCTCTCCGTTCTCCTGCGCGGGGTGGTCTGCCAGGAGCTCTGCAAGCGCGCCGGCGGTGAGGGACGCGTCGCGATGCTGGAGGTGCTTCTTCAGAACTACGCCGTGGCGAACATGATCCGCGAAAACAAGCTCCATCAGCTGGAGGGCTATTTGCAAACGGCGAGCAACGACGGCTCAGGCACGAGCAGCCTTGACTACGACATCGTGAAGAAGATCAGAGAAGGGTTGGTCGCACCGGAGGAAGGGATGTCGGTCGCGCGCTTCCCAGAGTCGATGAAGAAGCTGCTCAGCGAAATGCCCGCGGAGGAGTCGTGAGCGAGGCCGCCGATGCATTTGAAGCTGCGCGTGCGCTCGAGAAGCGTGGAAACGTCGACGCCGCCGTGGCGGCGTACCTGAGCGCGGCGGCGCCTCAGGAGGCAGCGCGTCTGCTCTCCACGGCGCGCCGCTTCCTAGAGGCGGGGCAGCTGCTGATCAACGCGTTGGGGGTTGCTCCTGCTGAAGTTCGCAAGCTCCCTCCCGAGAAGAAGAAGCTCGCGCTGATGGCCGCGGTCTGTCTGGGAAGGGCGGGAGAGACCTTGACCGCGGTGGAGCTCATGGTGGCGCTGGACGAACGGGCGCGCGCCGCGGATCTCTTGCAGAAGTCCGGAGATCCGGTGGGAGCAGCCCGGCTGCTCGCGGCGCCCAGCAGCAAGCTCGCTTCGGCACTGGGAGATCCCGCGCAGAGAAGCGTGGGCGGCGCGGCGATCTCGTTGCAGTCCGTGCAGGCCTTGGAAGGAAGAGGAAAGCTCGAACCCGCGCTGCAAGGCTATGTGCAGCTGCGGCAGTACGGTCACGCCGCGCGGATGGCGCGACAGTTGGGACGCGTCGCGGAGGCGGCGAACCTGCACGCCGAGGCGGGGCAGCCTTACGAAGCGGCCCAGGCGTATCTGGAGGTCGGCGACACCGGGAAGTGCTTGGACAACCTGGTGCGGGTGCAAAAGACGGACTCTCGCTACCGCGCGGCCTGCCTGCAGACGGTGAAGCTCAGCGTGAGCCTGAACACGTTGGGCTTTCAGGCGGAGCACATGCTCAGTCAGTTCATCGCCTCTGGACCTCAGGATGCGCGCGAGCTGGAGGCCTTCTACACGTTGGCCAAGTTGTACGAGAAACAGGATCTGCTCGAAAACGCGAAGGAGGTGCTGCAGAAGGTCCTGGCGGTGGAGCCCAACTACCGCGATGCGAACGAGAGACTGGTAGCGCTGGACAGCGCGACGCAGTTGGGTGGCGCGTCCAAGGCCCGCCTGCTCAATGAGGACAACGCGTTCCGATCTACCGCCGCGCCGCGCCGGGCGAGTCTGGAGCTGCCGGAGCTGCCGGAGCTCCCAATGCGTCCAGGAGCGCCAAGTCCGGCTGCGAAAGCGGCCCCTGGCGCGGCCACCGCCGCGCTGCGCCTTCAAACCGACGCTCAGCCCCACGCCGCACCCAAGTCGCAGAACGCCGCCGGTGCTACCTCACCGCACAGTGGCGGTCCGGCGGCCGGCGCCGCTTCTGCGCACGGCAGCGGCCCTATGGATGTCAACCGTGAGGTGGCGGATGAGGTGGAGAGCATCAGCCGGGGCCTGAGCGGCGATCAGGGCTGGAAGGCACTGGGCGCGCAGTCCTCAGGAAACACGCTGTTTGAGGTCTCCCCTGTCAGGAAGCCACCCGAGCCAGCACCCGCCCCCACCCCCGCAGCGTCCCCGCCTCCGGTCATCTTCGAAGAGGGACGCGTGGTGGCCGAGCGCTACCAGCTGGAGAAGAAGATCGGCCAAGGTGGCATGGCGGTGGTCTTTCGGGCGACCGACCTGGAGCTCAACGAGAAGGTGGCGATCAAGCTGTTCACCCAGGCGCTCCAGGATCCGAGCCTGGTCGGACGCTTCAAGCAGGAGCTGAAGATGTCCCGGCGGCTCGTGCACCCGAACATCGTTCGCGTCTACGACTTGGGCGTGGCGGGTGAGCACCGGTTCATCACCATGGAGCTGCTCGAGGGCAAAGATCTTCGCGCGGAAATGACCGGTCCCCTCCCGTTGGCACGCGGGGTGGGCTACTTGATTCAAGCAGCGCACGGCCTGCAGTTCGCGCACGACCAGGGCGTGTTCCACCGGGATGTGAAGCCCGAAAATTTCTTCGTCACCACCGACGGCGCTGTCAAGGTGATGGACTTCGGGATCGCCAAGCAGGGCGGTATTTCGGGTGGCACCGTCGTCGGGATGGTCGCCGGTACGCCCGAGTACATGTCGCCGGAGCAGATCAACAACTTCAGCACGGTGGGCTTTTCAACCGACCTCTACGCCCTGGGAGTCGTCGCGTTTGAGATGTTCACGGGCCAGACCCCGTTCCAACACGCTGAGCTGATGCCTTTGCTGATGATGCACCTGCAGCAGGCGCCCCCTTCCCCTCGCGCAATCAATCCGAAGCTTCCCGAAGAGCTTTCAGCATGGATCCTTCGGCTGCTGGCGAAGGATCCGCAGGCCCGCTTCGCGGGAGGGCGCGAGGCCGCCGCCCAACTGGAGCACTTGCGCAAGCGACTGTGCTGACCGCGAGCACGCGGCAGTCGGCGACTAAGGAGCTGATCATCGTCAACACCCCGCACAACCCCACCGGAAAGGTGTTCACGCGCGCCGAGCTGACGTTGATCGCGAAGCTGTGTGAGAAGCACGACGTGCTGGCGATGAGCGATGAGGTCTACGAGCACATTGTTTTCTCGCCCGCGCAACACGTCCGGCTCGCCACGTTGCCGGGAATGGCCGAACGAACGATCACTGTGAGCAGCGGGGGCAAGTCGTTCAGCTTCACCGGCTGGAAGGTGGGTTGGGCGATCACGCCGCCAGCGCTTCGACCGGCCGTTCTCTCCACGCATCAGTTCGTCACCTTCGCCACCGCCGCGCCGTTTCAACTCGCTATTGCCGCCGCGCTGCGCTTGCCAGACGCATACTTCGCCGAGCTGCTCCGAACGTACCGAGCGAAGCGCGACCTGCTGGTGGATACCTTGACCGCCGCGCGGCTGGAGCCCATCTCTCCCGAAGGGACGTACTTCGTAATGGCGAAGACGAATCAACAAGATGACTTCGCCTTCTGCCGAGCGCTCACGCAAGACGTCGGCGTCGCGGCGATTCCTCCGTCCGCGTTCTATTGCGAGGCACATCGTGAACACGGCCGCGGTCTGGCTCGCTTCGCTTTCTGCAAACGCGACGAGACTCTTGCCGCCGCGCGCGCTCGGTTGGTGAAGCCGTGAGTCAGGCGCTTGGAGAGATTGAAGCCCGCATCGCCGCGGCGTGCGCGAGGGCAGGGCGTGAGCCCAACGAGGTGACGTTGATCGCGGTGTCCAAGCTTCAACCGGTCGCGGCGATTGAAGAGGTGTACGCCGCGGGGCAGCGTCACTTCGGAGAGAACTACGCGCAAGAGCTGCGCGATAAGGCGGTGGCGCTCGCGGCTCGCTCGGATCTCAAGTGGCACGCGATCGGTCGACTGCAGCGTAACAAGGTGAAGTACGTGGCCAAGGTCGCGCACGCTTTTCACGCGCTGGATTCGCTGGAGATCGCGATGGAGCTGTCGTCTCGTCTTCAGCGTCCGCTCGCCTGTTTTGTGGAGGTGAACCTGGGTGCAGAGGGCTCGAAGGGTGGAGTTTCTTCCACGGAGCTGGCCGCCTTCATCCAGAGCGTGCGCGCACTCCCCAACCTGGACCTGGTCGGGTTGATGGCGCTTCCACCGATGACGCAAGATCCGGAAGGGTCCCGGCCGCATTTCCAGACGCTCCGGAAACTCGCCCTGGGGCTTGGCTTGAGGGGGCTTTCCATGGGCACTACCGCGGATTTCGAGGTCGCCATCGAGGAAGGCGCGACGCACGTGCGCGTAGGCACGGCTATTTTTGGCGGTCGACCTTCTTTGCAAAATGGCGATTGGGTCGAACGCGTCAAGAGGAACCGTTCCGGCTCAGTGAGCTAGCATTTCTACCTCTCCCGCGAAACCTCTGGCAGAAGGCGCGTCATGCGCGCTCCTCTGCTCGTGGTCCTCGCGTTGTCGTTTGCGGCAATCCAGTGTCGCCCAGGCGAGGAACCGCCCCCTGGCGGTCAGATGGACGCGTCTGTGCCGGACACGGGCGAGAACCTTCGGGCCTTTGACGCTGGGTCGCCCGATTCTGGCATCTCTTCCGATCCCGATGCCGGGACTCCCGCTGAAGACGGGGGAGCAGATGCGGGTGCTCCGTCTGCTTCCGATGCAGGAATGGATGCAGGAATGATCGATGCGGGCGTCCCTGCGATGCGGCTGCGAATTGGTGTGATCAGCGATCTCAACGGTTCGTATGGTTCCACCACGTACGGGAGCAGCGTCTCCGGCGCGGTCTCCGCCCTCACTCAGCGGATCAAACCGGATCTGATCCTGATCCCCGGCGACATGGTCGCGGGTCAGCAAGCTGGGCTGAACTACGGGGCGATGTGGAGCGGCTTTCATTCGGTGGTGACGACGCCGCTGACGCAAGCGGGGATCCCCGTGGCGATAGCTCCCGGCAACCACGATGGATCGGCGTACGCGTCTTTCACTGCAGAGCGTGCGGAGTACGTGTCGCAGTGGCAGCCGCGAGCCCCCGCGGTGCAGGTGGTCGACGCAACGGGATATCCGCTTCGCTACAGCTTCACCCACAAGGGCGCGTTCTTCATCGCCATCGATTCCACGACGATTGGTCCGCTCTCGGCAGAACAGCGCGCGTGGGTTGATCAGCAACTCGCCGCAGCGAGCGCGTATCCAGTGAAGATTGTCTTTGGTCACGTTCCCATCCATCCCGCCACGATTGGGCGTGAGACCGAGGTGACCAATGATCTCGAGCTCGAACGGATCTTCCGCGAGCGCGGCGTCACGCTCTTCATCGGCGCTCACCACCACGGCTTCTACCCAGGCATCGCAGGTGGCGTTCGACAGATGAGCACAGCGTGCGCGGGCGAAGGGCCTCGAAGACTGATCGGCACAACGACGGCTTCGCCCCAGGGGCTCGCGGTGATCGAGGTGGAGAACGGCGTGATCACTTCGCTCGAAGCGCTGCGCGCGCCGGACTACGTGCAGAAGATCGACAGGGCGTCGCTCCCCGCCTCACTCAGCTACGGCGCTCATACGCTGCGGCGCGACGACCTGCCTTAGTTAGACGGCCGGCATTCACGACGGCGGTGCGTCGCTCAGTCCTTTTCCCATCAGCACCTCCGCGAGAATGGGACCCCAGCGGCGACGGAGCTCCTGCGAGCCCATCTTTTCGATCTCCAGCGTGACGACGGGAATCTGTCGCTCCGCGCACCACGTTCCGAACGAGCCGGGAGTGGGGTAGCCCACGTCTGAGACGAGCTCCAGCTGCGAGCGCTGCGCCAAATATTTTCCGAGGGCGGTCGGCGTCGGGTCATCCACGCACGCGAGGTCGGCGTGGATGGACATGATGATCTTGGGCTTGAGCGATTCGATCAAGTTGATCAGCGCCTTGGTCTCCGGCTCTGAGCCCCCACTGTCTCCGGTTGCGAGCTCGCCCGGCCTCGGTGGTCCCCAGTTCTGAGTGGGGAAGTTGCGGTTGAGATCCACGCCGCGTCCGTTGCAGCGGAGGCCGAGCAGCGTTCCATCTGGATTCGCGCAGAGGACGACTGCGCAGCGCAGGGATTCGGGTGGCGTCGCTCGAAGCGCGGAGGAGAGGGCGACCGTCGTCTCGGGCTCGTTGCCATGAATCGCCGCGAAGACCAACGCGGTGGGCGCGGCACCTTTTGGTACCCAGACCCGTAGAGATACGTCTTGCAGGCTGCGCCCGTATTCAGCTGAGGGCCACGTGAGATGGAGACGATCCTGCTGCGCGAACGCGGCATGGGTGCTTGTGTCACCCGCCAACAGCACCGCGGAGTCGAACGTGTCTGGCTTTCGGCTGGTCCAGTAGCGCGGTGAATCTGCGCGGTCGAGGAAGATGGCGACCTCAGCCGCTTCGACATCTCGGGCACAGGCGAAGGCTTCGTCCAGCTTCAGCCCATCCGCCACGCGTTTGTAGCTGGCGCTGCGGACGGAGCGGGTGGCCACGTAGAACTGAAGGTCGCGTTGCGAGGCGAGCTCAAAGTCTTTCTGCGGACGCATGCCCCCGCTTCTAACCTGAACGGGGTGGCGGCGTCGCGGGCGTGGCTACTCTCTGGATCGCGGATTCTGTAGCCACCTGTCACTGTTCTTCGACGACCTCCACGTCGGTGGCGATGTTCTGACCATCGCGGATCTCATAGCCAGCGCGGACCTCGGAGCCTGGTTTCAGCTCTTGCAAGGTCGTGAAGGGATCCGGTTTCAGCTCCACCGTGGTGCCGAACTGATCTGAGATCTTCACGGACTCGGGGCTCACCGAGTTGACAGTGCCGGAGACGTAGCGCGTTGCCCACTCGTTGTAGGTCTCTTCGCCGCGCTCGGTCGCGTTCTCGCGAAGCTGCCCAATTGTCTTGTTCGCTTTACCCACGTCGTCGTTTGAGCGGCGCTCAATCCGTTCGGCGATGCGATCGCGTCGATCTACCGAGTTTACGATTCGGTCGACATATTCGTCGGCGTTTTCGAGTCCCTTTTTAGACGTGCGGTCCAATCGGCTGCGGATGTCCAGAAGCTCGCGGTCGGAGCGCGTCAGCCCTTGAGAGTTTGATTTCCCCCCGCCGCACGCCGCGAGGCATGCCACCATCAGTACCCAGCTCAGTCTCAGCATCACGGCCTCCACGCGGCGCTTCGTCCGCAGCCCCAAGGGTGGGAATGAGAGGCCGTCGAGACCAGCATCGCCTCCATGGGTCGGCAGGGGAGCGATCGACCAGTCTTACAGCTGGAACGATTCCGCGGTCGTGGCATGGTCCCGCGCCATGCCCATCCTGCGAGGAAACGTGACCTTCGCGCGCTACCGCGTGGAGCACGAGAAGAAGAGTCCCTCTGAGTTTCGCCGCTGGTTCGTCAACGCGCTCAAGTCGCAAGCCTTCCAGCCCATTGATCGCAAAGGCGACCACGACCGCGCCGCGGGGTTCGCGGAGCTGGAAGACGCGGAGAAGGCCGCTTTTAACGTCTCCAGCCTCTTCTACGGAGAGCGCGCGCTGTTCTGTTGGCGCGTGGATCAGATCAAGATCCCCGCGGCGATGCTCCGCGAGGAGCTGCAGCGCTGGGAGCAGAAGTTCGTGGAGGAGAACGAACGCAAGCCGGCGAAGAGCGAGAAGTCGAAGATGAAGGCGGAGCTTCGCGATCGCCTTCGCAACAAGGTGCCGCCGGTGACCAAGACGCACGACGTGGCGTGGAACCTCAAGTCGCAGGAGCTTCAGCTGTGGAGCTCGTCGCGCAAGACCATCGATGAGATTCTTGTCGCGATAGAGGAAGCGTTCGACGCGAAGCTGACGCCGCGCGTGCCGGGTGCGATGGCCGCGAGTCAGGGCGTGGAAGACAAAGCACTGCTGCCCACCGCGAGTCTGGTGGGCGTGAGCGAGGAGGCCGTTCATGGGGCGTGAGAGCGCGAGGACAGAGGCGAAGTTCATGAAGGGGGACGTCGGCGTCGATGGAGGACGCACCGACGAAGAGACGCGTGACCCTGCGGAGCTTGAGAAGGACAAGGCCCGCGAGCAGCTCTTGCGTGGGCGCACCTATCTCGGCCGCGAGTTTCTGACCTGGCTGCTCTGGAAGTCAGAGGCTGGCGGTGAGCTGGTCGAGCACAAAGGGGAAGGCGTCACAGTGCTGTTCATGGGCCGCGTCGTCTTGCGCGGACTACAGGGTGAGGTCGTCGAGCTCGCGGCGAAGGGAACGTTGGCGCCTTACTCGCTGCAAGTGCGACGCGCGTTGAACGAGGGCCTGTTGGTGCATCTCGCGCGGGCGCGCTTCACCGTGGGTGAGCGCACGTGGGAAGCATCGCTCGACGCGGAGTTCCTGGACTGCAAGTCCGCGAAGCTGCCGGAGCTGCTCACGGAAGAGGAAGATGATCGACTCTCTGAACGGCTTGATCTCACCGAACAGCTCTCGGCGATGCTCGACGCGCTCGTCGAGTCGTTCCTCGAATTGCGTACGTCCAAGGCATGGAACAAAGATGCCGTGCCCAAGATGAAGGTCTGGATGCAGGGAGAGAACGAGGGCAAGACGCAGGACAGAGCGAGACGATTGGCGTCCTGAATCTCCACGGCCAGAGGATGCCGGCCCTTACAGGCTTAACTGTCGGGCAGGTGCAGCGGCTTGACGTTATGACGTCATGAAAACAATGCAAAAGCTAGGTCACGCGTCTTCTCGCGGACTCGGCGAGCTGCGGATAACGGAAACACGTCGTGACGTGGTCGTTCACCATCCCCACGGCCTGCATGAACGCGTAACAGATGGTCGGCCCCACGAAGCTGAAGCCGCGCTCGCGGAGGGCCTTGGACATGGCCTGACTCTGCGGTGACTCCGTTGGAAGCTGACCCTTACCTGCCCACTTGTTGACGAGCGGGCTGCCCTCCACGAAGCCCCAGAGGAACCGCGCGAAGTCACCGTCGCGCCCGACCATTTCCAGGTAGCCTCGCGCGCTCTTCACGGCGCCTTCAATCTTGGCGCGGTTGCGGACAATGCCCTCGTCCGCCATCAGCGCCGCGGTCTTCTTCGGCGTGAACCGCGCGACCCTGCGAGGATCAAATCCTTCGAACGCTTTTCGAAACGCGTCGCGTTTGCGAAGGATGGTGATCCACGACAGGCCGGCTTGAAAGCCGTCGAGGATCAACTTCTCAAACAGCCGCTCATCGTCCCACTCCGGTACACCCCACTCTTCATCGTGGTAGGCGCAGTAGAGAGGATCCGTTCCGGGCCAGGCACACCGCACAAGGGGCTTTCCCATTCCCATGTGCGGTGTGTACCAAACCCAAGCTCAGTTCGGGTTCACGCCGAACGAGACGTTGTCGAGGCTGCCGGTGTCCGCGCCCACGCGGTACTCGCCGCGGATGTAAAGGCCGGAGATTGTCTTGAGCGCGTTCTTGAACTGCTCCGGCGTGGGGGCCGCATTGCCGACCTTCCAGCCCGAGGACTCGCTGAGCAGTACGCTCACCGGGGTCCACGCCGTGCCAGGCGCGGTGGCCACGTCGAACACCAACTCGGTGTCGCCCGAGCGAAGAACAATGTCGCGCGCCTCTTCGAACATCAGCGTGGTTTCCTGGACACGCTGGTCGAACTTGAAGAGCTTGCCGTAGTTCGCGCTTTGGTCGCCCAAGAACTTCGCGGGCGCCTGCCAATACCAAGTACCGCCCGTCACATCATCCTTCGCGCTGACGTAGCCGCCGGGATTGCCACCGGTCGCCGAATAGATGGGGAGCACGGACGCGCCGTTCGCATCACCCGCCACCGTCCAGCCATCCGCGTCCGAATCAAACGCGCTCGAGACCTGCGTCAGCGAAGGAAGCGCAGGCACGTCCACGCCGCATCCCGCCAGGACAAAGACGCCCGCCGCCGCCACCAAACCCACCGCTTCGCGAAAACCCATGTTGTGACTCCTCCGAATGAAAGGGCAGGAAAGGTAGGCACGCACGGCAAGAGAGCAAGGGGGCAGTTGTCGAATCGCCCCCTCGTCCTTACTGTGCGCTCGCGATGAAGGGCGTGGGCTGTCGAGCACTGGTGGTTGAAGACGAGGCGCCGAGCCGCGAAGGTCTCGCCGCGCTCTTGGAAGACCATGGCTTTGAGGTCGCGGTGGCGGAAGAGGGCGCCGTGGCCATCGCCAAATTGGAAGCCGGCTTCGAACCCGACATCATCCTCACCGACCTCATGATGCCGAACATGAGCGGGTGGCAACTCCACGATGCGCTCAAAGCGCGCTCCCGTTGGGAAGACATCCCCATCCTCGTCCTCTGCGGCATGACCGAGGCCCAACGCGGGCACCTGCAGATTGAGGGTTCCTTTGAGAAGCCTATCCAGAGTGCACCGCTCCTCCAGCGCATCCGCGAAGTCTGCGGGCTGGTCTAGGCTTCGGAGCTCCAACGTGAGCGCTCCCCCTCCGCCGATCGCGACGAAGCCCAGCTTCTCTGTCTCGTCGCTGCTGACCGCGCTGGTCGTGGTTGGGATTCTCGCGCTGGCGAAGTCAGTGCTGATTCCCTTCGCGCTCGCCTTTTACTTGGCGTTTGTCCTCACCCCGCCGCTCAAGATGCTGGAGCGCATGGGCGTGCCGCGCATCTTCTCCGTCTTCATCACCGTGTCGCTGATGCTGACCGTGTTGGGCGGGTTGGGGCTGGTGCTCGCGTACCAAGCGGACGACCTCTCCACCCAGCTCGCGAAATACACCACGTCGATGCGACGCAAGGTGGTGGACCTGCGCAATGGACGAAGCGGGCCGCTGGCGTTGCTCGAGAGCACTGTCAACCGTCTGAGCGAAGACCTGAACGAGAAGAACACGGACGTGAAGTCGGCGGCCCCAGTGCGAATCGTCCCCGGTCCTTCCACCGCGCGAGATCGCCTGCAGACTGTTGCCGCCCCGCTCCTGCGAGGGCTGGCGTTCTTCGGCATCGTCTTGGTGCTCGTCGTCTTCATGTTGAGCCGGCGCGAAGACCTGCGCGATCGACTCATTCGGCTGGTGGGCCGCGGGCGGGTGACACTTGCGACGCGAACGATGGACGAGGCGGTGCAACGGATCAGTCGTTTCCTTCTCGCGCTCTCGTTAATCAACACCGCGTACGGCGTGATCGTCGCGGCAGGACTGGGGTTCATCGGCGTGCCGTACGCGCTGCTCTGGGGTTTCCTCGCAGGCGCGCTGCGCTTCGTTCCGTATGTGGGCTCGCTGTTGGCGGCCGCCATTCCCACGCTGCTCGCCTTCGCCATGTTCCCGGGCTGGACCCAGGTTCTGCAGACGGTGGCGCTGTTCATCACCATCGACGTCCTCGTCGCGTATTTCGCCGAGCCGCTGCTGGTGGGCCACCGCACCGGCGTCTCGTCCTTGGCTTTGCTCGTCTCCGGAATCTTCTGGGCCTGGCTCTGGGGGCCCATTGGCTTGGTGCTCTCCACGCCGCTCACCGTCTGCGTCGCGGTGTTGGGTCGGCACGTCGAGAAGCTGGCGTTCCTGAATGTCCTCTTGGGAGATCAGGAAGCGCTGGAGATGGACATCCGTTTCTATCAGCGCCTTCTCGCCAAGGACGAAGGCGAGGCCGCGGGTCTGGCGCTGCAGGTGTGGCGCGAGAAAGGGTGGATGGCGGCGATGGACGAAGTGCTGCTGCCCGCGCTGTCGCTGGCCGCTCAAGATCGCGATCGCAATGAGATCAGCGCGGAAGACTTCGCAAAGGTGCAGGCGACCACGCGAAATGTGCTGCGCAGGTTGGAGCGCGCCCAGAAGAAGCAGCTGCCCGCCAAAGCGCAGACGGAGCCGATCCACGCGGTGGGAGTCGCCGCTCACACCTCCGCGGACTCGCTGTTGCTGGAGCTGCTCCGTCCGACGTTGAGACTCGTGAACGCGGAGCTGCGGATCATCGATCGCGACTCGGATCCGGAGCACGTCATGCGGGACGTGGTGAACAGCCAACCGCGGTTTATCTTCATCGCGTCGCTCCCTCCCGCGGGCGGGGCCAAGGCCCGCTTTCTGTGCCGCAAGCTCAAGACGCAGCTGCCGAATGCGTCGCTTACCGTGCTGCGCCCCGCGAATGAGAGCGATGATCCCGCGCGATCTTCCGCTGCCCTGCGCGAGGCCGGAGCGGACGGCGTGATCACCACGATGGCGGCCGCGCAGGTCGCGTGGCCGCAGATCAGCGCCACGTTGGTAAAGACGCGAATTTGAGCGCAGGTCGCGTGGTCGAAGATCAGCGTCACCTTGGTGGGGATCCGCGCCGGCGGTGCCCGGTAAGAATTCGCAGCTGATGCCTTCTCGCACGCATCACCACAGCGGCAGCAACCTAGGCACTGACAATGGCTGGGTGGGCGTGCGCTGTTCTACCTCCCGGTTTACGCCGCGCCACCGCGGAGTGATTTCCGGCGAACGCGCGCACGTCCCAGCAGCGGAGCGCGCTCTGGATCCAGCTGCACGCACTGCGAGGCTCCACGGACCTCCGCGTCCTGCGCAGACGGAAAGGAGCGCGCTTTACCAGCAACTCGCCGTGCTGACCGGGACGTGTTGCGCGTTGGGACGCTGAGCGCCGGCAACCGTGCGGCAGACACCGGGAAGGAAGCTGGGACGATCGCACGTTGAATTCGGATCCGGGCAGTTCGCCGTCGACCAGCAAGGCGTCGCCTGAGGCAGCGCGTTGGGCGCAGGCGGCGCGTCCACAGGCCACTTCGCGTCGTCGGCGGGCCAGGAGCAGCTGCGGGTGGACGTTGATTCAGCGCAGGTTCCCGGGCTCGTCTCCGTGGAGAGAGCAGCGCTGAAGCGGACTACCGACCCATCCCAGCACTCCGGAGAGAGGGTCCCCGGCGAGCCGACCACTGACAGGTTCGTCCAGTCCGGAGAGCAGCGGGTGATCAGCTTCGCGTCGCAACCGAAGTAGCAGAGGTTGTAGCCCGTCGAAGGCACCGGCTCACCCGGCTTGTTCGTCCGCCACGCGATGTCACATTGGCGATAACAGTCATCGTGCCACCGGCAGAACGCGTGGCTCTTGCAGGTCTTCACGCGGTAGCCACAGACGGTGCACGTGGAAGCTCCGGACGCATCCGTGCCGGCCAAACGGAGCTCTACCGTCGACTCCGTACAGACTGCGTTGCAGCTGGGGCCACAGGCGCCGAAGCAACCGAAGTCGGGATCGCCGGGGGCTCCCGTACCTTCGTCGGTCCCGGGAAGCTGCGCGGGGCACTGCGGTGTAAGGGGCGCGGCGATTACGCCCTCCGCGACAGGCTCCAACAGTTCGTAGGTGTTGCAGCCCATCAGAGAAAAGAAGACGGGCACCGCCGCGAGCTTGTTCATGGAGCAAGACAAAGCCTCACTTGCCCCCTACGCCGCAAGCGCAGAGTGGATCCGCGCCGCTCTGATGGCTCAGGTGTCGAACACTGGGGCCAATCCTCCAGACTGCTCCGGGCGCCCGCGCGCGCAGGCGGCCACGGTGAAGACAGACGTGCAGTAACGCGGGAACGTCCGCGTTACTGGCAGATGAATTGCGAGGTCAGCGCCAGGCTGGCCAGGCTCTTCGGCTGAGGCTTGCCCACCTGCTGCACCATCACGCTGCTGAGGTTCCAGTACGCAGTGATGGGATCCGTGTCGCTGCTCATCAGGCCCAGCCTTGGGTTCCAGCTGACCGTCAAAACGTTCTTCACGATCTGGATGCGAGTGCCGCGCTCCTGCTCCTGCGGCGCGCCTTGGCCCAAGCGCAGCACGTTGAGCATGCCGTTCACATTCGCGTCCGGCGAGGAGATCGTGAACGCGTTGTCCACGGCCTCGGCGTAGCCACCAACGAGCGTGGTCGCCGCGAGCTCAATGTCCGAGTTGAACTCGAACTTGATCATCGCGGTGGCGGTGTCCGCCGCGTTGACCACGCACTCGTCCGCGTTGGTGTTGAGCAGCGCGAGAGGCTCAGACGCCTCTTCCGCCAGCAGGACGGTCTTGCTGTTGTCCACGCCGGCAACGATGGAGCCCTCGAACGGCTGGAAACCGGGGACGTCATACACGTTGACCATGTAGCGCACGCCGTAGATCAGCTCCTTACCTTCCAGCACCAGCGGGCCTCCGGAGAGGTCGCGCAGGATGGGCTTGGCCTGGAGGTCCTCGTCGTTGGTCCAGACCTGCGACCGCACGCCCGCGGGCAGCTCTGCTTCGGTGTCGGCGATGGAGGAAGCGGAGACCGGACGAATGCGGACCTTGCCGCTGGCCAGCTCGCCGGTGGACGTGCCCTTGCGCACGTTGAGGGTGATGGCAGGCGCCGCCAGGTTGTCCGGGAAGAGGTACGCGTCGAAGTAGAACGTCTGCGAACCCTGCGCGCTGGCCAGCTCCGCGTTCGGGTTGGGGACGTTGAACGCCGGGTTGTGCGACCGGAACGCGCGGTAGCCCGAAGCGGTGATCGCCACGGTGTAGTCCTGGAACACGGGGACGTGGGTGACGAACCGGCCGGTGTCCGAGACCTCCGCCTTCACCTTCACGTCGCGGTACTCAATCACCATCTCGTAGTCGGTGAGGCGCGCGCCGGTGGCACCGTCGTAGATCTGCCCGTCGAGATACACCTCGTACGGAGACGCGCAGCCAGCCAACCCCGCCGAGTACACCAGCGCCACCGCAATGAAACGCTTCGACATTGCTTGAAACATGTTTTTGGCTCCCTTTTGTTATCAGTGCCCTTTGACGAAAGGGCGACCTGAACGGGCGCGTCGCTACTCTGATCCGGCCTTTGATGACAAGCGATCAACGTAAATAGAAATGCTGCACAGCGGGCCCTACTCGCGTGTCGCGCGGTTCTGTCAAACGCCTTCACCTTCCTCAGGGCAACGGACGGAAAAGAAGTAGCGCAGAGGGCGAGACATCCTCCTGACCTTCTTGTCTCTGCTGGGCCTCACGCGCAGAGGAAGACGGAAGGTGGGCGAGACTCTCCGCGCAGCTCCTCCGCGTTGACCGCGATCATTGCTTCACTCGTCGCGTTGCCTCCGATTCGCGAGGCGTCCCACGACTCCGTTTGCGATTGAAGTCGTAACGGTCATGCCGCCCCGAATGTGAAGCTGGTGAGCTTTTGGCGCTGAATGAGTTCGGGGACGCTGCAGCTACCTCACGCGTGCAGTGGGCTGCGTGTCTTCGTCCCAACCCAGGCGTTCGCGCGTACTCGTTTTGATTTTGTCCGTGGCACGCACGGAGCCGCGGCTGTCATTGGGGCCGGTGAGGATCTCCGCGGTCGCGCCGTCGCTCACGTAGACCTGCTTGAAGGAAGAGTGGACGTTCAGCCGAGTCCGCGCGCCAATCGCCATCAGTTGATTCGCCGGCGAGTTGATGTCCGCGACCACGTCTCCCGCGATCTGCAGCCACGGAATCGGGTTCTTGCTCTCGACGTACAGGTAGCCATCGGCGTGGATGAGATCGCCGTCGAAGCGGTGGAGTCGCCCGCCTTGGCTTCCGCCGTGAAGCGTGAAGCTCAGTCCAGCGGTGGTGCGCACGTCCAGCTTCGCGCCGGGCAGAAGCTCAACCGCTCCTAGGTCTGATCCGGTCACCGTCGCGAGTCTGTGCTCGTAGTAGATGACGTGCGCGCCTGGCTTAACCGTCAGCCTGCTGAACGGGCCGGTGACGTGAAAGGTCTTCGGCTTACCCGCGCCGAGCGAGCTCGTCCATTTCAGTCGTCGTGCGAAGATCATGAAGGTATTCCTGATTCTCGGCCGGTCTTACCGAGAGTTGCGACGAAGCGACGGAGCGACGGAGGGGACGGGACGGGGCGCACCACGATCGTCTACGGCGTTCCGCGTCATGTGACGTCAGAGGAGGGCTTCTGCGTCATCCAATCAATGGGATCGAGGCCATATCTCTCGAACTTCCTCTCGAGTGAAGCGACCTCGCCGCGCGCCTCCTCCAGCGCCCTGCGCAGTGCGCGCTTGGCGCGAATTCCGCCCACGTCCATCCAGTGGTACGCGCCCCCCAGCATGACGAAAGGGCCGATCTGGCTCAGCTCCTTCGAGGTGCCTTCCAGCGACTGCGCGACGTAGTGCGCGAGGCTCGGGTCCTTCGCAGCCCAAGCAAGTCCATAGCTCGCGGCGATCATGCTCGCGCCCGCGCCGACGCCCATCCGGCTGGTCAGCTTTGGATTCGCGGAAATGGTCTGCTTCGCTGGCTTGGATTCCTCGGCCGTTTTCGCCTCTTTCTCGGCGAGCGCGCTCCGCATGGTTTGGAGCTGTTCCTGCGTTTCGCCCAGCTCGGAGAGCAGCGCTGTCTTTGCGCGCGTGCCCCAGATGTCGGCCCAGTTGTACAGCCCGCCCAACGTCATCATCGGGCCCAGCGTTCCCAACTCCTTCGAGGTCGCAGCGGCGGTGTTCGCCAGGAACTGCGCGTGGTCCATCAGAGCAGGGTTCTTGGAGAGCGCGCCCAATCCTAAGCCCACTCCCCAAACGCTCGTGCCCACGGCAACGCCGACGCGGTCCGGCAGTCGCACCGGCTCCGGGTTCTGCGGTTTCGGCGCGGGTGAAAGGCGAGCTTTCAGGCGGGCCAGAGACATGAACTTCTCCGAGCGATCAACGAGAGGTTCTCGGCTCTCCAGGCTCGTTTGTTGCCGGCCAGTTACCTTTACGTTTCATTCCCCACGTAGAGCCCACGCAGCTCGTTGAGATAGAGCACGTACTCCGACGCGCGCGCGATCTCCGCGTAGATGCCGCCGCGCCACGGTCCGTACAAGAGATCTTGAAAGAACGGCGAACCTTCCAGCCGACGCTGTAGCTCAGACGTCGCGGACTCGAGGCGGCCCCACAGCCCTTGCTCTTGCGCGATCAGGGTTCTCATTGCTTGAGCTTGCTCGCGCGCAGGGTGTCATCGCAGTAAATGGCGCCCGCGCTGTCCAGCACCTCCCGCGCGCGCATCAGGGCGGAGAGCAGCGAGTCCATCACCGAATCCTCCAGCCTCAGCGTCAGTGGCCCCACGGAGACGTGAAGATGGCCGCAGTCACACCGCGAGACTTCGGCGCAGTCATTGCTGGAGATCACCACCCGACGACACGTTTGGCCCGGCATGCACTCCTCGGAGAGCCGCTTAACTGAAGTTGATAATCACTATCAATTGCAATTTGGTACCACGGCTCTACTTGCCGGGCAAGTGCACGCGCGGGCGCCGCGAAAGTTTCAAGGGTAGAAGAGGATGGCGAACCCCGCTTCGTATTCGGTCTGGCCCAAGGCGTAAGGGCTGTTGGCGACGTTGAGGAAGCGGTACGTGGCGGATGCGTGGGGATAAATGAAGAACGGGCCGTTCGCCTTCCACGCGAAGCCCAAGGTGCCTCCTGCTTTAAATGACGGTCCGCCGCGCGTGACGTCATCCATCACCTTGGGCGCGACCACGACCTGACTTCCCCATCCGACGTTGATCCCCAGCAGCAGGGGAAGTTGCACGGAGAGGGCCGGAATCAACGGCGGCGCTCCTGAGCTGGCGATCCCGGGATCGAACGCGAGATCCACGCCTTCGTCCTCGGTCTGTGCGCGAAGCAGTGCCCATTTCGCGTCCAGCGCCAAGCCGGCGCTGAGACAAACCAACACAAGAGAATGGCCAACCCTGTTTGACATCAAGGTGCACTCTCTCCTACGAGGCGCAGGTCTGAAAAAGGGAGCTGTGGTTCAATGCGAAATGTTTCGGTTCTGATGTGTCTCACGGCTTGTGTCTTCGGCTGCACCAACAACTCTCCTCCCAACGTCAATTACAGCCCGGACGGCGGCACTATCGCGAGCTCTGCTTGCACCGCTTACGCCCAGGCGAACTGCGACAAGTTGGAGGAGTGCAATCCGGCCAGCTTCATGTCGACGTACGGCGACCTGACCGCGTGTGAAGACCGGCAAGAGGCGGCCTGCAACAGCGCGCTCTTCGCCCCGCGTACCAGCGCCACGCCCACCCGCACCTATGACTGCGCCGGCGTGATTGAGAACCTCAGCTGCGATGACTACCTGCAGGATCGACACAGCCTGCCCGGCTCCGGGAGCGCGTGTGCGACTCTCCCTGGCGCCATGCCCACGGGCGCGAGTTGCTCCAGCGACGCGCAGTGCCAGAGCGCCTCCTGCTGGTTCACCAACTCGACCGACGTCTGCGGCACCTGCGAAGACTCCATGGAGTTGGGCCAGCGCTGTGGCGCGGACCGTCGTTGCGGCAAGGGCATGGTGTGCGGAGACGGCGAATGCGTGACCCCCGCGGGTGAGCGCGCGCTTTGCGACGACCGGCATCCCTGCGGCACCCGGCTGACCTGCGTGGAGTCCAACGGCAACCGTCGCCGCCGCGGCGAAAAGCACAACCACCGCGGCACCACCGGCACCTGCTTGCCCATGGTGGTGGTCGCTGGCGAGACCTGCGATCCCGAAGGTGTCCGCGGCGCCGAGTGCGATCTCAACACCGGCCTGTTCTGCGAGCGCACCCGTCGCGCCTGCATGAACATCACCTACGTGAAGCCCGGTCAGCGCTGCTCGCGCGACAACGGTCTGTACTGCCAGGGGCACTGCGTGCTGGACCGCAACAGCCGCACCGGGATCTGCGTAGGCGACGCGATTGAAGGCCAGGCATGCGACACCGTGAAGGGTCCGTTCTGCGTGGAGTCGGTTCAGTGCGTGTCCGTCTCGTCGGGCTCGACGTACGGCACCTGCCAGCGTCCCGCGACCTGCGGCTGAGCAGCGTTCGATTTTTCTTTTAGGGCGGCGTCGCCGAAAACGCGCGACGCCGCCCTCGTCATTTGAAAGCGCCGAAGCTTCAGAGTTGTGACAACTAAAATTGTTTACATGAAACAAAGACGCCTTGGACGATGCTTAGAGGCATTGTTGGGTGGTCGATGCACCATTTTACAAATCACGTGTTTGTGATCTCGGGTGGTTGGAGGATGGCCTGAGAAGTGCTCGGTCTCCCTGCGTCATGCTGGTCTTCCGAAGTCTGCTGCTCCTTGCCGTCCTGTTCTCCTCTGTCGCCGTGGCAAAGGGCCGGGTCGCCGTTCTCCCCTTCAAAGACAAACGGGTCGCCGCGTCGCGCGCGCAGATCCTCAAGCGGCTTTGTCGCATCGAGCGCTGCGTGAAACCGGCGATCAACGGCGGGGCGACCGCGGTCGATGCCGTGGTTACCGGGCGCGGTGTGAAGAAAGCCGGCAAGCTTTATCTTGAGCTCTCCATCTACACGTCCGAGGACGACGCCCCCACCAAGCTCAAGGTCCCCGTGAAGGGGAAGGGCGCGCTGAGCAAAGAGTCGATCCTGAAGACAGTGCAAGCGATTCAGAACGCGAATGACCCGCTGAGCGAAGACGATCTCTCCGCGTCGCTGTAACGCTCGGCAATGAGCCTCAGGGTTTAATAGTCTTCGGCACGCACATGATTTTCGATTCTCAGCTGAGTGAAGCGGTCAAACGAGAGCTCCTCAATTACCTGCGGTCGGAGCACCTATCGTCTGCTCAGCGTAGGGTGGTCTCATCGCCCACATGATTGCGTCGCAACGAACGCAAGCAGGTCTTGCGACGGTCTAGCGAGCTCGCGCTGTTGCAAGAAAGGTGACCGAGCTTACGCCTGCTTCCTGGCTCGTCCTGGTCCGCAACCATTGCGCTGTCGAAAACAACCTCCACTGGACGTTGGACGCCCTTTTCAAGGAGGACGACAAGCCCAACCTGTCGTTTGACACAACCAGCGCCTTCCTCGCCCAGACAACTTGGACGATGCTACGCGTCGCTGCACCCGCCCGGGCCGGTCAGTTTTGGAAAGCGACCTCGACGGTCGAGTCGGATTCCGTTGTCGAAGCGAGACGTCTCTCGCCCCCACCCGGAGTACTCGAGCTCCCGACGGGACGTTTGGATGTGCAGAGCTTTCGTGCAAGTCCCGAAGAGCTCGCTGGGGCGAGCTCCGTGGAAGGGGGGGAGCGTGCGCTGAAACTTGGCCGGGTTCGAAGGGGAAACCTGCACCCAGCTGAAATCGGAGAGCTGCGACGGTACTCGGACTTTGCTTTCAGAAGAGTGAACGGTGCGCTCTGGGCGCAGACCTTCGGCCAGAGGGGAGTCATCGATCAGATTCGGATTCTCCTGTCCGCTCTAAATCGGCTCCCCGGCTACTTCGGACAGGTCTACCGCGTCCTTCCCGCAGACGCCCTACCTCTCGGAGCGAATGCCTACCGGCCCGGGAGTATCGTCGTGGAGCGCGGCTTCACCAGCACCAGCCAGCACTTCGACTTCGTCCGGATGAAGTCGCAACCTCGCAATCCGCTCCTCATCATCGAAAGCCGGGGCGGTGGACGGGAAATCTCCGCTGTCGCTTCCTCGACGACGGAGCGCGAAGTTCTCTTTCCACCTTCCACGCCGTTCTTCGTCGTCTCCAACGTGTTCGACCCAGTGCGACAGCGGCAGGTCATCTGCCTCCGCGATGTCTCCGGGGCCTTTCGGTAGGACGTCGAACGGAGACCGGCCACCGGTCCATTGAATGCCAAAGAGCGGATGGGCTACGTCGGCGCCCCTACGGCGACACCGACGCGATCGCCGTCTTCAGCGTCGGCTCCGCCTTGAGCCGCTCGGCCCAGTCCTTGATGCTCTTGAGCGCAGCCGCGAGGATCTCCGCGCTCGACGCCGTCTCCGAATCCACCAGCACGGCGCTCGGCAGGTTGACCGGCACCAGCAGCTGGCCCCTGGCAACCTGCGCCCTCTTCAACTTTTGCGTCATCGGACGAGTCTAGAAGCTACCGCTCCTATTCCTGAGCAGATTACGCACGTCCTCGGCGGTGGTCCGAACGGGGATGGGCCGTTGCGGCCCCCTGCCGCGGTTGTCCTTTAGCATTTTGCGCGCCTCCTCGACGGTGGGGGCCCGTGTACTACCGAACGACCAGAAGCCGCCTCTGGGGAGGCGGTTTGTGTCAGTGACAGCCGGTTGGGCTGCGCGCTCGTTCTGGGTCGCACCGGGGCTACTAAACTCGGAGGCTTCTTTTCCTCGAAGCGTTTCCGAGGCTTCGGCCAATGGTTGACGTCCTGAGGTGGGGGGGCTGCTGCTTGGAACGTCGAAGTTTCGCGAACGCGCCGGATGATCTGGACGACTCCCGCTTGCCGGCGAGCTTAGCCTTTCGCTGGGCGTCAGGGCGGCGGGTGCATTGCCGCTTGGACGAGGCGAAAAGTCGCCGAGATCCCAAGCTCCGCTGTCTCGGTAGAGCCTGGGCTGACGCGCTACCGAGGGCGGCAGGCCGTCCCTTAGCCCTTGCACCTCAGTCGCCCTGCGCGCGTTCTGGAAGTCTTTGCCGTGAGTTCCGAGCAAATGGGGCTTCACCTCGGTGAGCGTCCCAACATTTCCCCTTCGCCCAAGGCCGGCTCGGTGCGAGGTGACTCGGCGGCTGGCGCTGGCGCTGTCGCTGCGAGCTGCCGCGCGAGGGTCGATACTGGGTTTAACGGTCGACAGTTTAGAACGCCTGAGGCTTCCAATCATGACCGATGATCCGGACCGGACGGAGGGAAGTTTCCCTCCCCCAATGCAAATTTTCTTAGCAGCCACTCAGCTTTGCGGTGGCGCCGCGCCCACTTCCTCGAGCAAAGACGTTTATGGGGTGGTGCGTGGACTTTCCCCTTCGACCGGCCAACGTCGCCGGGGCGGGTGTCACCCAGCAGGTTTTGGGCTCCGAGTCGCGACCTTTCGTTTTGGTGGGACGTTCGTCGGCATCACCACACGCTTGAAGGACCGGCGAGCGTGCGTGGCTTTTTCCGGTAGGCTGCTGTCGCGGTTCGGATGCCTACCGAATGAGGGCGGACCGGCGTCCAACGGGCTTTTGGCGAAGCCGCTTCGCGTTCAGATTTGTCCCTGCACTGGAGTGCCGATGGCCTCGAGCATCTCGAGCGTGCGGATGACGGAGTCGTAGCCGAGCTTCCGCTGGATCGGGTCGACGTTGAGAATCTGTCCGGACCGGCTTAGGACGATGCTCGTGGGCAGGTCCTCGTCGCGCTGAGCGTAGAGCTGTCCGTACTGGCTCGGCCTGCGCTCGCCGAGCGAGACGAGGGTGGTAATGCCCCGCTCCTCGTCGCCTACGCCGGCGATGACTGCGCCCGTGCCATCGAGCCGCGCGAGCTCCAGGGCGGGCCTGTCAGCGAACAGGTCGACCTCTCGGCCGAACCAGCCCCGCTTCGCCGCCTCTGCCCGAGCAGCCGAGAGCGTTGATTCGTCGGCCTTGCCCTTCGAGAGGCTCTGGTTGAGCCTGTCGAAGTACTTGTGGGGGTTGATGAGAAGCGAGGTGGGTTGACCGAAGGCTCGCACCCCGGTGCGGAGAAGGGGGCCGACGACCTCCCCGTAGCTCATGAACATTCCCGGCGTGCGCCCCTCGTCGAGTCGGGCATTCCGCCACAGGCCGACGATCTCGTCGCGCACGCCGTGCTTCACCCAAAATGCGCGAAGCTTCGCCTCCACGTCGGGCGCACCGGCGAGGACCGACTCCTTGAGGGCCAACAGCTCTTGCCGGTAGGACGCCGAGCGGGTGCCGACCGCAAGGGCGGTGTCCGTGCTCTTCGCAGCGGCCGTCCCTGTGGAGAATTTGGTGGAGAGAGGGGTCCGTGCCTGGGTACCGCGAATGCTGAAGGCCATGCGCCGTTATCGAGACCACGGCGTGTGTAGTTGCTTTCGCGCGCGGGGTGAGGACATGAAGTTTCCCAAATTCGCGACTCCTGAAAGCCCAGATAGAGTTCCAGAGTGAAGCCCAATCGGTGCGCGCGCGTGTGTCAAGGCGCGGCTACCCCCATCGCTGTAGCCCCAGGGCCAGACACCTTGGCAAACAGGAGAGAGCGAATCGTTCCTGCGGAAACAAATCCAGAAGCGCCCAAGTTCCTCGCGCATCACGGCTTTCGCGACGCTCCGAGTCTCTTCCTTTGCACTACTCAGACAGAGCTGTTCGGCTCGTCGCGCTGATAGGGATGACGCTGTCGGCGGTCATTATTCTCGGGCTTCCGGATCGGTGGCCCGTCGCGCTCACCGACCCGTTGTGGCTCACCGTCTGGGCGCTCTACTTGTCCATCGTCAACGTGGGGCAGCGCTTCTACGCCTTCGGTTGGGAAACGCTGCTGCCGCTGAGCGAGCAGGCGTGAGTTACGACTTCCCTTATTTCAGTGGGTTGCGATTATTTATCGGTTGAATGGGCGTTCAGTGTCAGACCGCCTGTGTAGAACGGGCACATGCGAAACGACACTCAACCAACGCTTGGGAACTGGAAGCCGGCGAAGCAGAAGCGCGGCCCGAAGCCCAATGGGTTCTTGAGGGCGCTCTCCATCGTGGTCCAGCGCGGCCATGAGATTTCCGAGGGCGCTCCGCAGGGATTGGTGCTCGCCCCTCGCTATGAGGCGCGCCCGGCGCCGGCATCCTTCGCTGAAGCGCGTCGAGCCCCGGCACGCGTGGCCGCGAAAGAGTTCCCGGCGGCAAAGGCGTCTGCACCCGCTGTCCGGGCCCCGGCGAAGACGACGGCGCCCGCTCAGCAGGCCACGCTGCGTCTGGCAGTGATCCCGTCGACGTGCGGCGAACGGGAGTGCCCGCGCTGCCACCGCGTCGGCTGGATCGACACGGATTTCGGAACGCGGATCATCCGAGGTGAGGTGAAGCCGCAGTCGTGGTGCCGCGCCTGTCGTCGAAATGGAAGTCGTCAAGAGACCGCCGGGCCTCAGCTGGATCTGCTGGCGGCGTCGCACTGACGTGCCGAGGAGCTTGAGACGTTCAGGGATCACCGCCCTGTGTGCGAACTCCGGTGTCTTGGCCGTTCGACGCGGTCGTTGTCGCTTGATTTTGAGAGGGCTACTGACCGGCTTTCGCCAACTGCTCGTTCAGGGCGTTGAGGTCGATCGCCTGGGTCTGTCCGCCGGGTGAAGCCGCTCCGGCGAGCGCCTTCGGGTCGATGGTCATGCCGCCGGCCTGAGCGTCGCGGGGGTCGAGCTGGCCCAGCAGTGCTTGCAGTTGGCCTGCCTCGCCATCCTGCGGTGCGCCCGCCTGTGCGAGCCCGAGCTGCTGGAGCACCCTGGGATCGATGGTCTGACCACCGGCCTGAGCGAGGCGCGGATCGACCTGGCCCATCAAGGTTTGCAGCTGGTTCAAATCAATGCCCTGCGCGGCGGCCGCCTGGGTCGTGTCAACTGGGGCGCCACCTCCGGCAGCGGGCGCTGGGTCCAGCTGTGCCGGCGCGGGCTCTTCAAACTTCTCGGTGATTAGGTAACCAAGTCCCGCGCTGGAGCCGACGACACCGGCGCTGATGATCGGGTGTCTCTTCATCGACCCCAGCAGGCTGCGAGGGAGCTTTCTGACCTCAGCCATCTTGTCCTGAAAAGCGTCATGCGGTTCCTCGAGGGCCTTGCTGACCCGCGCCTCTAAGGCACTCGCCTCGCCAACATCCAACTGAGAGGTCGAGACGATGGCGCCGTCGTCGTCCGTCTTCACGAAGTGGATCTGCTTGTCATCTGTCAACGCCCCGGCCTCTTCGGGTGTCAGGGAGTAGAACTCGTTGGTCGCCGGATCCCGTTGAGCGAGTTGCCCCTTGCCCTCGGTCAGCTCTTGCAGGCCTTTGGCGCGTGTGTTGATCCGGATCTGCTCCTTCTCGATGTTCCAATCCGACCGGAGCAGCGCCTGCTCCCGCGCTTGGCCGTAGTGGCCGGTTGCGCGGCGCGGCAGGTTGACGATTCCAGTTCCAATGTTCTTGAAAATTCCAGGCATGCGATCGTTTTCGCAAGGGCTGGGAAAAAGTTGCGGATCAGCGCCGAAAAACCTTCTTTACGAAGCCCCAGAAGCGGCCGCCGCGTTCCTTCAGCTCTTGGCCTCGCTTCTCTTCAGCGGCAGCGATGGCCGCGGCGCTGATGTTGAGCTTCTGGTTCAGCGCTTCCGGTGTGTACCGGGTGCCCAGGGTGGCGCGGACCTCCTTTCGCGTGGTCAGCTCGCGCGCCTCAATGTGGAGCACGCATTCGGAGTCGACCTTCAAGGTCACGGCGAGCTTCACCGCACCCTTGGGTGCCTTGGGTAGATCTTCTACCCGCACCGTGCCCAGGTACTCGTTCGACGAGACCAGGCCGTCTTCACCCTGAAACACGTTGAGCTCGAGCACGGTCTCGTTGTCGCGACTCGTCGCCAGGCCGAACGACTTCTGCACGGGGAGCGCGGTGTTGCGCTCAATCACGCGCTTGAACGCGCCGCCGGGCATGGCCACGCCAATCGTCATGGGCAGCACGTCGATCAAGACGACGCTGCTCACCTTATCAACGGAGCCGGAGTAGAGCGCGGCGCCCAAGGCCACGGCTTCATCCGCGTTCACGCTGGCGTGCGGCGCTTTGCCAAACAGGTCTTTGATCTTGTCGCGCACCAACGGCATGCGGCTTTGGCCGCCGACCAAAATAATTTCATCCACGTCACTGGTCTTGAGCTTGGCGTCGAGCAGCACGTCGCGCACCACATCCAGCGTCCGGTTCACCAGCGAGCCGCAGATCTTCTCCAGCTCTTCTCGAGTTACGGAGGTGCGCAGATCTTTCGGCTTCCCGGTGTCATCCATCATTAACATTGGGATGTGCACGTCAAACGTCGTGCGTTCGGAGAGGCCAATCTTTAGCCGCTCCGCCGCGTCCGCTACACGCGAGAGCGCGACGCTGTCACCGCTGAACGCGATCTTCTCTGTCTCTTGAAACCGTTGGAGGAGGAAGTCGACGAGCTGGTTGTCGAAGTCCAGACCGCCCAAGAAAACATCGCCCGCGGTGGCGAGAACCTCGAACACGTTCTTGTCGATGCGCAGCAGCGTGGCGTCGAAGGTTCCGCCGCCCAGATCGTAGACGAGCACGCGCTTCTTCAGCTCGCGGTTGAGGCCGTACGCGAGCGCCGCGGCGGTGGGCTCGTTGAGGATGCGCTCGACTCTCAAGCCGGCCATCGCGCCTGCCTTGCGCACGGCTTCGCGCTGCGGCTCTGAGTAGTAGGCCGGAACGGTGATGACGGCGCGGTGCACGGCCTGGTTGAGGTGCTGCTCCGCCATCTCCTTGCACTCTTTGAGGATGAGGCCCTGCACTTCTTCGAGCGAGAGGATGTTGTCACCCAAGCGCACGGCGGCGCGTCCGGACGCGTCCGGGAGAATCTCGTAGTGGAAGCGCTCGCGGACCTGACGCACGGTCGCGCTGTCGTACATGCGGCCGACCAGTCGCTTCGCGCCGTAGATGGTGTGCTGCGGGTTGAGCACCATCTGGCTCTTCGCGCGGTGGCTCACCAACAGCTTCTTGGCCTGGGTGAGTGACACGACGGACGGCAGGGTGTTGTAGCCTTCGCGTGAACGGAGCACCAACGGTCGCGTTCCATTGAGCAACGCCACGCAGGAGTTGGTGGTGCCCAGGTCGATGCCGAT
>JBQTKE010000546.1:0-6073 GCA_052386435.1 Myxococcaceae bacterium | reverse complement strand
AAGGTGACCGTCTTCTCGTCGGTACGCGAGGTGAGTTGGAACGGCTGTACCGCGGGCTCGGCGGTCCAGCCAGTCGGCAGCTCCAGCGAGACCTGCCCCTGTGCTTGCGCGCGGCCCGAAGCGAGATCGATCGCCAGCGTCTGCGGCCAGCCGTTGGGGAACATCAGCACGTCGCGGCCCGGCGTGACGGTGATGGGCGGCGCGATCTCGAACGGACGCGAGAGCTCTCCGCGCACAGGATCCGTCCACACGTAGACCAAAGGCCGCTGCACCGTGAACGTCTTGCCGCCGATGCTCACCTCGAATGGGACCGACACCGGCGCGCCCGCATCAGGTTCGGTCAATAGAGTCGCGTCCGCTCCCTCCAACACGAAGAGTCCCGGCGTCGGGCGCGCGCGCAGCCAGTACGGAGTGGTGAGCGGCGCGTTCTCTTCCAGCTTCAGCGGCTGAGGCAGCTTGAGCAGCTTCTTCTGCAACGGGGTGGCGCCGAGCCGCACCGCCACGGGTGACCGGTTCAAGGCATGCACTTCAATCTGGAGCATTTCACCGGGCGCCGCCGCGGGCTCGGGCGCGCGCGCCTCCAAGAACAGACCCGCACACGCCACCAACAGCGCCTCGGTGTCGCGCAGCTTGCGCTCCCGATACGGATGCTCCTTTGGAAGCGCCGAGAGCTGACCGTGGATCGCGATCAACGCAGGGACGCTCTTGTGCGGCGCGCGTGGATCGAACGCGGCGGCGGCCGAGCCGATCGCCTTCGCGAGCTGCGGCCACTTCTTCCAGCCCAGCTCCAACCCTTCCAGGAGATCCTTGGTCGGCTTGGTGCCGGCGAGCGAAGAGAAGTATTCGAGGAGCTGTCCGCGCTCCGCCGGAACCCCGAAGCCCTGGCTCTTGTGCTGACTGCGGCTGGCCGCGGCGACCTCACCCCAGGACTTTCCACGGAGGGGATCAAAGCCGCCCGTGTCGACGCTGAGGTACGACGACATGTCCGTGTTCGGTGGCAGGAACCAGGTCGAGACGTTGTGAAGAAGCCGGTCTGTCTTCCAGACCAACACCGTCTTGAGCTGCTCCGGGAAGCGCGAGGGATCCGCGGCCGCGGTGAACGCCTCCGCAGCGAGCAGCGCGGAGGCGGTGTGGTGTCCATGGTTCGGCGGCTGGGTGTTGAAGCGAGTGATGATGACGTCCGGGCGAAATTTGCGGATGGCGTAGACGACGTCGCCCAGCACCTGCTCACGCCCCCAGATGCGCAGCGTCTCATCCGCGTTCTTCGAGTAGCCGAAGTCCCGCGCGCGGGTGAAGAGCTGCTCCGCACCGTCAATGCGCCGCGCCGCGAGGAGCTCATGCGTGCGCACCAGACCCAGCAGCACGTCCTGCTCGCTGCCGATCAGGTTCTGACCACCGTCACCGCGGGTGAGCGAGAGGTACCCGGCGCGTACTCCGCGCTCCCCCACCAGCCACGCCAACAACCGCGTGTTCTCGTCGTCCGGGTGCGCCGCGACGTAGAGGACGCTGCCGATCACTCCCAGCCGCTTCATGCCCGCGGAGATCTCCCCGGCGCTCAGCTGCGGCGGAGTCTGCGTAGGCGCTGCGACGGCGGTCATCGACAACATCGCTCCCAAGGCGATAGAAGGTGGTCTCATCGAGGGTGAAAGCTACCGCAAGGTGTCCAGTAAGTACCGCGCCCGAATCGTCGCGTCTCCTTGCGCTCACTGCCTGCCCGGTCTGAGCCGTTTAATTCGCTTCCACAGGACTGCCCTGGGCACGGTGGTCATGCTCAGCGCGCTCATGCAGTCCTCGAGCCTTCCAGGTCGTTCGCCGATTCTCGCAATGGCCTTAGAGAGATCGCCTTCGATGCTGTCCCCGTAAGGCTACTGGTCTGAACGGACGTCTCGAGCCAGCTCCAGGCTCGCGCCTGTTCGTAGGATTGCGTTCAGGCTCCGTGCTCCGCTGAGCTGCTGACGCAATTCGCGGTACCCCTTTGGGTCTGACACAAGGAAGTGGAGGTCGTAGCACTCTGGCAGCGTGGTCGGTGCCAGAGCCCGTTCTCGGCGAACGACCGACTCACGCCCGACGCAGTGGCGTCAGGTCCCAACAGCGCTCGTTCAATCCAGGGTCTATTTGCGCTATCCCTGCGGGCTGTGAACGCTCCGTTTTCTGTTGGCTGGCTTCGTGGTGATTCGGCTGCCGTGGCACTGCTTCCCGCTGGATTCCGCGACCCGGCCGCGCGCGCTCAAGCGGTTCAGGCAGCCTCCCTGCGCCGAGCGTCTCCAAAGTTGCTCGAGGTTCTGGTGGCTCAGAACGCGACGCTCGTCCCCAGCCCCGCCCGCGATCGAAACCTTCAGCTGCTTGGAGAGAGCGGCACGACGGCCATCGTGACCGGGCAGCAGGTCGGTCTCTTTCTGGGTCCGCTCTACACGATCTACAAAGCCGCTTCGGCCATCGTGAACGCGAAGGCGATCACGGCGGAGACGGGCAAGCCGTGCGTCCCTGTCTTCTGGTTGCAGACGGAAGACCACGATCTTCCGGAGATCGATCACGTCTATGTCCCGCGCGCGGCAGGTGCTCCGCTCAAGCTGGAGCTCAAACACCCGGACGCCGGGAGCTGTCGTTCCCCGGTCGCGAAGCTGCGACTGGGTGAAGGGGTCAATCAGGCGGTCGCGGCGCTGCGCGATGTGGTGGGCAGCTATCCTTCGTCAAGCGAGCACTTGGATGCACTCTGTGGCGCGTACCAGTCGAACGCCACGCTTCCGGACGCTTTCGCGCAGCTCCTCTCCTGGGTGTTCGCGGAAGAGGGGTTGGTCTTCTTCAATCCGCGAGACCCAAAGGTGGCGCCCTTAGCCGCGGGGCTGCATCGGCGCGTGCTTGACGAGGCGGGGCCGTTGTCGCAAACGCTGGCGAAGGCAGCGAAGGCGCTCACCGAGGCTGGCTTCGCGCAGCAGGTTCACATTCGCCCGGGCTCGCCGCTCAACTTCTTTACCCCCGGACCCGACGTTGATGGGCCGCGCTACCGGCTGGATCCTGCGGGTGCGGACAGGTGGACCTTGGTGGGTCATCCGGCGAACGCGACAGTCTCGACCTCGCAGCTCCACGCGGCGTTGGAGAACGAGCCGCTGCGCTTCTCGACCTCGGCACTGCTGCGCCCGGTGTTGCAAGACATGCTGCTCCCCTCGGTCGCCTACGTGGGCGGCCCTGGTGAGATCGCTTACTTCGGTCAGCTCCCTCCGCTCTACGCCGCGCTGAAGCTTTCGATGCCGCTCATTGTTCCCCGTGCACGGTTCCTGGTGCTCGACGACCGGACGTTGAGCATTCTGGAGAAGCTGGGGCTGAAGCCGGACGACTTGTCGCACAGCCAAGAAGCGCTGCTCGCCAAACTGGGTGCGGGCTCAGGCTACGAAGCTCCTGAGCGCGTCCAGGAGCAATTGCTCCTGGGCTTTCAGAGAGAGCTCGCGGCACTCGGAGCGAAGATGCAGCAATTGGATCCCGGCTTCGCCCAGGCGGTGGAGCGCACGGAAGAGACGGTGAAGGGCGCGGTGTCGCGCTTGGTCGGAAAGTACGGCCGCGCGGTGGGGCAACGCGATCAGATCGCGGTGGAGCGGCTGGAGCGGGCGCGCGGGTACGTTGCCCCGGACGGCGCGCCGCAAGAGCGGATTCATGGGATGAGCTACTACGCCTGTCGTTTCGGAACGCGCGCGTTCGTGAAGTTGGTCCTTGAGAGTACGCGGCCGTTCAACGGCGACTTGGTGGAGCTCAAGCCATGAGCTTCGGAACGGAGCCTCTCGCCTTCGCGCCTCACTCAGACAGATGACCCCTCTCAACATTGGAATCACCTGTTTCCCAACCTTCGGCGGCAGTGGGCTCATCGCCAGTGAGATTGGTCTGGCCCTGGCGGATCGCGGTCACCGGGTGCACTTCATCGCCCGTGACTTGCCGGTGCGTTTGCATGAGGCGGAAGGGAAGGTGCGCTTTCACGAAGTGACGGAGAGCGACTACCCGGTGCTCGCTCAGTCCAGCGCGTATCCCATCGCTCTCGCCTCAAAGATGATCGAGGTCGCGGGCTACGAGCAGTTGGACATTCTCCACGTTCACTACGCGGTTCCTCATGCGACGGCGGCGTGGATGGCGTGCGAAGTGATGGGCGAAACCGCGCCCAAGATCATCACCACGCTCCACGGGACGGACATCACGCTGGTCGGTACGGATCCCAGCCACCTTCCCATCACGCGCTACTCGATTCTCCGCAGCGACGCGGTCACCACGCCCTCGGATTATCTGCGCCGCGCGACTTGGGACGGCTTCGACATTCCGAAGAGCTTTCCGATCGAGGTCATCTTCAACTTCGTCGATACGGTGCGCTATTCACCGCGCCGCGATCGCTCGGTCCTGCGCCCGTTGTTCGCTGATCTTCAGGAGCCGGAGGCGGTGCTCACGCACGTCTCCAATTTTCGCCCGGTGAAGCGCATCCCTGACGTGGTGGAGATCTTCGCGGACGTGCAGAAGGCTGGACCGGCTCGGCTCATTCTCATCGGAGATGGTCCAGAGCGCTCCGCCGCCGAGCGTTCCATTCGCGATCGTGGGCTCTCTTCGCGCGTTGCGTTCTTGGGTAAGCGCGACACTTTCGTGGATCTCCTCGCGGCGTCGGACGTGTTCCTTCTGCCGAGTGAGCAGGAGAGCTTTGGCTTGGCCGCCCTGGAAGCGATGGCGTGCGGAGTCCCCGTCATCGCCAGCGACATTGGCGGCATTCCGGAGCTCGTGGGGGACACCGGTCTGCTCGCGCCGCTCGGAGATACGCGACAAATGGCAGCGCACGTGCGGACGTTGCTGAGGGACAGAGAGGGGTATGCGAAGCGGGCGCGGGATCGCGTGCTGGAGAAGTTTCAGCTCGCCCCTGCCATCGACCGCTACGAAGCGCTGTACCGCCGAGTGGCCCCGCGCTGAACCAGAGCAGGACCACCCGTACTCAAAGACGACCATCGAACCCAATCCCGTTCGGGGCCCCTCGACTTCGCTTGGGGCGAGCGGGCTGATGAGTCCTTCTTCCGCGGGCCTTACGTCTTGTTCTTCCAGTCGGTCAGCGCCTTCTGCACGGCGTCCTTGAAGAAGAAGTTGGGATCCTTGTTGCCCAGGTCCCACGAGGTCTGCGCGAACTTACGCGCCTCCGCGTAGTTGCCCTTCTTCTCCCAGATCTGCGCCTTGACCCAGTTGTTGTACCAGTTGGACTGAATGGCCAAGGAGGTGTCGACGTACTTCAGCGCGGTGTCGAGCTCATTGCGCTCCGCCGTGTAGCTGGCGGCCTGGGCGTGCGGGCGCCAGGCGGAGTCGAGCGTGTTCTTGATGTTGGCCGCGGTCTGCGCGTTGGTGTCCACCTTCACCGGGACGGAGATGCGCAGCTGCTCCCATTCGAGGTCGAAGGAGGTCCCGGTGTCGGTGGTGTTGTTGAACAGAAACGCCATCCGCTCACGCGCGGGAATCGCGGTGGTGGTCGCGGGAACGCGCGCCACGTCCTGCTTGGCGTCGTAAGTCTTTCCCTGCCACAGGCCGTCGGTGACCTTGTTCAGCGCGATCTGCCATCCGCGCGCGCTGGGGAGCGCGATCAGCGAGTAGCTGCCCGCGGGGACGGCCTTACCGCCGAACGTTACATCCTTACTAAACGTCACCTTGGTAGCCGCGTTCGCGCCCGCGCGCCAGGGACGCTCCAGGGGAACCAGCTCGCCGAAGATCTTCCGGCCCTTCACCGCTGGGCTGGAGTAGTCGACGGTGATGTCGGTGAGGCCAACCGTCTGCTTCACGCTCGCCGCCGGGCTGGGCGCGGGGAGCTGGAGCTGTTGCGCCATCGCGGGCGCGGCGGAGACAACGGCCAACGTGAACAGGGACTTCAAGAGCTTCGCAGTCATTCGTCCTCTTCCTTTCGCGGGGAAACAGTTCCCCGTGTTCCAGGCGTTGGACTCCTTAGTCGAAGCTAGCGGGTGGGGGACAGGTTCTTCGCTCGGAAAAACGAAGTGGCCGCGTCGCCCATCTTCAGATGCCCTGCCGCGGAGGGATGGATCTGATCAGTGTCCATTCCTTCCGCGAAGAGATC
>JBQTKE010000545.1:0-4648 GCA_052386435.1 Myxococcaceae bacterium | reverse complement strand
GCCGGCGCTGTCCCAGGGGTGCACGCGTTGATCTGATAGAGCACCGTGTCCAGCTTGGTGGCGGTGTTGGACGTGGAGAAGAGCATGTCCGACTTGACCGGCACGTTGAGGCGGTGAACGACCTCCGCGCCCTTCCCGCCCATGTCGTCCTGGCAGCCCGAGGGCGGCTCCAGCTCAGCGCGCTTGTTGGTCGTCGTTCCCTGGTACGCGAAGAAGACGCCGTTCTGGGACGCGGAGAGATCGATGATCGACTCCGGCGCGCAACTGGCCGCGGCCTCGGTGGTGCACGTGGCGCTGCAGCCGTCGCCGGAGGCTGTGTTGGCGTCGTCGCACTCTTCCGGCGCTTCGATCTTTCCGTCGCTGCAGTAGCCGCCGTCTGGCGTCAGCAACACACCGCCGTCTTCGCCACCGCCGCCACCGCAGTTGCACGCAGTGGCGAACCACAGAACCAGGACCGGAAACAGGGACTTGGCGCTCATAAGGGACGACCCTAACAGCTCTCATGACAGCCGGCCCCGCGAGAATGCGTCACGGCTCCTGCGCTGCCACGGAGGTGGAGACTCCCGATTCACAGAGGGGAGGGTAACCACCAGGCCGGGATCTTTCTCCGTGCTCCCAACTCGCACTTCCCCGCGCGTAGGGACGTGTGCGACGAGACAGGGCATGCGACTTTTCTCACTGGCATTGCTGCTGCTCGCCTGAGAACCTCGCCTGCCAAGTCGTTCCAGCGCGGGCGCAGCAGCTCATCGAAGCGAGTTACCGTGCCGTCCTAGAAAGTGTCGGCGCAGCAGGTCAATGGAGCGACTCTGCTTCACCTCGTCAATGAGCCGGAGCGCTTCCCGCTCATCAACCTCGCCTTCCTGCACCGCCTTGTAGAGCAAACACTCGTAAGCACGACAGGCCGCAGGCCGCTCCTCGTAAATCCCGCAGAGCGTCCCCGACAGCGCGGAGCAGCGTTGCTGCAGTACCGCCTTTCCTTCGCGCAGCCCCAGCGAAAGATCGCGCGCTCGAAGACGTGCGGCCTCTTCGTCAGTCAGGGACACGAAGGTGAAGAGGGTCCCATCGCAGCAGAGCCCGCAGTGCTCGCAGAGCGTGAACACGGCCGGGGACGAACCCTCCCCACTCTTCGCTGCCGGCTCGGTCATCCGATCAACCTGCCTTGATTCTGAAGCGGGCTGGGTACGTGCTCCGCGCCGAGCTTGCACTGGAAACAGGGCGGCGGAAGGAAGCGTCCTGAAAGTGCCGGAATCTCGCGAGCGTCCCTCATCACGTCGAGCAGGACCGGCTCACCGCGGCTGAGCGAGATGAGTGAGTTTCACGTTGAGCTGCCGCGTCTACTTGAACGCCCACGCGAGCGACCTCGTCTCCGTCTTTGAATCCGCTGTCGAAACCGCTGCACAGGAGGAAGAGGATTGAGCCTTCAGCAACCGAGCGTTTGCAGAGCGGTGACGCCCGAGCCTCTCCGAGTGCGACCAGTAGAACGCACGCCGCTTGCCTAGTGCTTCAACGCGGAGGTGTGTTCGCCTTCGTCCGTGAAGCCGTGCTCGATCAGGAATTGGTAGAGCGTGATGGATTCGCCCTGCGGCTCGCCCACCAGCTCGAAGAGGTACTGGCCCCCGTCGTTCCCCGGCTCCGGCAAGTACTGCACGAAGAGCACGTCACGCACGTCCATGAGCAGCTCCGCGACCACCTGCTTGGCGCGGCAGAGCTGAACGATGGGGTTCTTCTGACCGTCTTCGAGTAGGTGCCAGTGCAGATCTTCCTGGTCGTAGAGGTACGCGTCCAGGCCTCCCGCGCGGAGGATGCAGTTGCGGTGAGCCTGCAGCCAGCGCCAGAAGCGTTCGAAGGTGATTCCCGTTCCTGTCTGAACATCGGTCGGCATAAGCCGCCCCCTAACTCGAGACGAAGGGCGCGGTCAACGGAGCGAAGGTTTGAGCTACGCTCCCGCGCCGTGTCGCGCGCGCTGCTCAGTCTCTTCGCCGTCTTGAGCAGCAGCTGCGCCCTCACACCGGAACGCATCGTCGAGACCGTGGCGCGCATCCGCGCGTCGTCCGGCTGGTTCGAAATCACGCCCAAAATCGCAATCGATTCCAATGGCCGCCTGGAAGCAAGCGCGCGTACGGCTGCCGAAGAAGACAACGCGGAGCCCCTCACCCGAGCGCAACGCGTGAAAGCCGCGTACCGAGCGCAGTTCGAAGAGCTCGATCTCGACCCGAAGCGAGGCTGCGGCCCCCTCACCGCGGGAAGGAAGCTCAACGGTCCCGTCTTCCTCCTCGTCCCAGGAGTGGCGGGTGACGGCGTCGAGTGGTGGCCCGTGATCCCTGTGCTCCGCCAAGCGGCCCCCGCCGCGATGTTCATGTACCGCTGGCTGGCGCCGACGCCGCGAGGCGCAGTCATCGAGGGACTCGTCCAAGGCGTGAACCAGCTCGTGGACTGTTACGCCGAAGCCGGTCCCATCGTGTTGCTGGCGCACAGCGCAGGAGGCGTGATCTCAGCCTTCGCCGCCTCGCGCTTCCACCTCCCGCCCACGGACGAAGGCCATCCTCGTCTCTACGTGCTGACCGTGGCCTCACCCCTCGCCGGAGTAGGCTACCGCGAGCGAGAGAACGACAACGATGACACGCGGCTCATCAACGACTTGGGCACCGCGCAGCAAACCTATCCAGCCGCCGCGCCCGGAGTGAACGTCCTCCACTATCGAACTCAGTTCCCCGCTGACACCGTGATGAAGCCGAACGTCTTCGGGCACGAACCGAACCAGAGAGGAGTCGGTGTCAAAGGAGCCAGGGAGTTGGATGTCCCTGTGACACTGGGCCACAACCTGTCACTCCTGCACGTCGCACGAGAGCTCGTCGCAGGAAGAGGTCTTTAGAAACCGGAGCAGGCTTCCCGGAGACAAGCCTTCCGGCGAGACCACGGTGTGCAGCAGCTATGCCCGGATGTGAGCCATGGAGCGAAGGCAGGACCTCGACCTCCGACCCGGCCGCTGTCTCTATTGCGTGATGAAATAGTAGTTGAGGCACATCTCATCGTCCGTGCCCTCTCCCCACGTCACGACTTTGCTCGTGGGGTTCTGCCAGGTGCACGTGAGCTTCAGCGAGCCCGATGAAGGCAGCGAGATCGGCTTCTCGTAGAAATAGAGCTGCTGCCAGTGGAAGTCCCACTTGGGAATGTCGATCAGACACTCGCTTCCCATCGACACGTTGAGGCTCTTCCCTTTGGTGTGCATGTGAGGGAGCACGCCCCAGAGCGTCTTCGCTTGCGGAATGATCGCGTTGGTGACCGACGTTGAGTGGCTCATCGCCGCGGGGGGAATCGCGAACGTCACTTGCGCCTGAGGAACAATGACCGCGGGCTTGGCGACCGGTGACTTCGCGTACTGCAGCTTCGCGGAGGTCTGGTCCGGCAGCGCGCCGGCCGCCAAGTTGTAGTGGACCTGCATCACGATCACGCTGTTCGCGGCCAAGCGAATGCCGGTCGTCTCCGGGAAGCGCGTGACGAAGGTACCCGGCACCCAGCCACCCAGCATCACCGGGTTGGGCGTCTCCGGTCCGCCGAAGCAAGTCCACCCTTGCCCGTTCTGGTTCTTCGCCGCGGCGTCCTGTGCATTGGCGCTGTAGAGGATCACGTGGTGCACGCTGCGGCGCTCGCCCGGCGTCACCTCGTAACCGATCAAATCCCGCGCCTGCGGCAAGGTCGGGTTGAGCACGAAGCAGTGGTAGTCGTCTTGAAGCGAAGCGTTGGGCGTGTAGCTCTGCGCGGGCTGCAGCGTGTCGTCGGTCCAAGCCAGCCCCGCTTCAGCTGTCTTCGCGGGCGGCGCGTCCTTCGGGTCACCTTCGTGCGCGCCTTGCTGCGACCAGACGACGATCGTGTCTCGCTCCCACTTCTCCAGCGCGCGCGACTCCTTGAACGACTGACAATCCTTCGCCGGCATCCACGGCGGCATGTTGCCCAGCAGCACCGACGACGCCATCGCCGCCTGCCAGTTCTTCACCTGCGCGTAGGAGCTCATCGCGAACGGCGCGACGCCGCCCTCCACGTGGCAGCCCATACACCGTTCTTGCGCGATCGGCAGCACGTCGCGGTACCACGTCATGGTACCGCCATCGCCCTGAACATCGTCGAGTCCAGCGTCGCCGCTCGACCCCGTCGACGGACAGCCAGCGAGGACAAGCAGCGCGCAGCTAAGAGAGAGGGTTCGAATCATCATGGGGGCCTGGCAAACAAACACCGCGCGTGGGAAAAAAATAAGATCGCACGGCGAGCCGGTGGGATGCCTCCCCACGCAGTGCCCTCAAAGCCAAAGGCCTCAGCCCTTTAGTGGACCGAAGCGTTCGTCAGAAGGTGCCGACATCTCGCGTCAATTCCCCACGGGAGCGGGGGTTCCGGCAGCACCCGATCCACCCGTGCCGCCTTCCGCACCAGCAGCAGGACCCTTGCCATCGCCAATCTGCATCACGGCGAAGTTGATGTTGTTGTAGCCAGCGGTCGCGCAGCTGAACATTACGCGCTTGATGATCTTGAATTGAACGTCCTTGTTGGCCTGGATGTTCACGTCACCCTTGAAGGCCCCTTCAGTGTCCTTCGCCATGGCGTGAAGATCTTCGTACTGCTTCTTCATGTCGCGCAGCTTCTCTTCCAGCGCGGG
>JBQTKE010000544.1:0-7395 GCA_052386435.1 Myxococcaceae bacterium | reverse complement strand
CCACCGGATGGGTGGGGAGGACGGGGAAAAATGAGCAAGCTGTCAGAGAAGCTGAAGGCTGTGGCTGCGGCGGTGTCGGCGATCGAGAAGCAGTTCGGCAAAGGCGCGGTGATGCAGTTGGGCGCGGACACGACGGAGCAGAAGATCGCGGTGATTCCCTCTGGCTCGGTGACGCTGGATCGTGCGCTCGGGGTGGGCGGTTATCCACGCGGGCGCGTCGTTGAGATCTTTGGTCAAGAGTCTTCCGGAAAGACCACGCTCACGCTCCACGCGATCGCTCAGGTTCAAGCTCAAGGCGGGGTCGCGGCTTTTGTTGACGCCGAGCACGCGCTCGACGTGAGCTACGCGAGAAAGTTGGGCGTTCGAGTGGAAGAGCTGCTCGTCTCTCAGCCCGACACCGGCGAGCAGGCTCTGGAGATCACCGAGCACCTGGTTCGCTCTGGCGCGGTGGATCTGATCGTCGTCGACTCCGTCGCGGCGCTGGTTCCGCGCGCTGAGATTGAAGGCGAGATGGGTGATGCTCACATGGGCGTTCAGGCGCGGTTGATGAGTCAGGCGCTTCGTAAGCTCACCGGCGCGGTGAGTCGATCCGGCACCACCATCATCTTCATCAACCAGATCCGCATGAAGATCGGCGTGGTCTTCGGAAACCCGGAGACGACCACCGGCGGCAACGCGCTCAAGTTCTACTCCTCGGTGCGCATGGAGATTCGCCGCGCCGGAAACCTCAAAGAGGCTGAGACCGTCATTGGCACGCGCACCAAGGTGAAGGTGGTCAAGAACAAGGTCGCTCCACCCTTTCAGGAAGCGGAGTTCGACGTTCTCTACGGGCAGGGCGTGAGCCGGCCCGGGGAGGTGCTGGACCTGGGCGTCTCTCTGAACCTGATTGAAAAAGCCGGCAGCTACTTCGGCTGGCGCGGTGAACGGATTGGTCAGGGACGCGAGCGCGCCATCGAATGGCTGAAGGAGCACCCCGCCGCAATGGAAGAGCTGGCGCAGGGAATTCTCAGCGCGCCCCGCGGCGGAACGCCAACCCCGAAGCCGCTCGAGGAGGCCGCGTGAAATCCGAATGGATGCTGGTCCCCATCTTCGCGGGCGTTCTGCTCATCACCGCGGCGTGCGCGAACCATGTCGGATGGCGAAGCGACGAAAGTCTGCGCATCGACAAGGCGATGCAAACCGAACCGCTTCCTGAGGCGCCCGGCGTCGCGGTGGTCTATGCGCCTCCAGTCGCCGACCCGCCCAAGCCCAGTGAGACCTTCCGTTTACAGGACAGGCGGCAAAGCTTGGGTCGGGTGCGCGGTTCTCAGCGTCTAAAGGACCGTTGAGCGGGTCACGCCTTGGAGCAACGAGGGAAGGTATGGAAAGCTCCCCCCCGTGTCGGCTTTCCGGTTCACCTTCGTGCTGGTCGTGCTCCTCACCGCGGGATGCCTCGACTTCCCGAGTAACGGCGTCTTCGCGTGCGACCGCGACGCCGGTACGGACTGCGAAGACGTCGAGGTGACGGACCCCACCGCGGTCTCCGGTCGCCGCCGACATTTCTACGTGGTCCCCGCCGGGACGAGCGTCGTCCCCTACCCACCCAGCAGCCGCGTCGAGCTTCGCCTTCTCCCTGAAGGGACCGTCTACACAGGAACCGCTGACGGTGACGCGGGGACGTTCACCATCCCCGCCGTTCCGGAGAACGTCCGCTTCGAGCTTCGCGCGCACAACTATTTCGTTCAGACCAGCAGCCGCTTCATTGACCTGGATGAAGTGGAGCTGGGACGGCCGGGACGCGCCACCGCGCGAACGACGGGGACGCAGGTTGTGCTGGGGAACGTGACTGGGCTGAACCCGTACTCCACCTTGGACTCGCTTCAGATCTCGTCGTTGGGGGTGCAGCTCAATTACTTCGCCAGCGATCCGGACGCGGGAACTCAGACACTGTCCAATTACGCGCTGGATTTCGCCACGAACGAGTACCCGCTGATTGACGGCAGCAAGGGTGACGTCCTGCGGGTGGATCAGCTCCTCGGCAATGCGGCGGACGGCGGGTATTCCTACCGCTCGCTGCGCAAGTCCTTCAGTCCCGCCGCTTTCACGATGGCGGACGGTCAGACTTCGACAGTGAACGGCGCCTTCACGGATGTCGCGCCCATCCAATCGTTCACCCGTGCTTGGCCACGCTCGCAGTTCGACGCCCACAAGACGCTGGTCTTCGCGAATCCCGCGATCGACTCGCTGGGCGTCTGGGTTCAGGTGTTGCCGGCGGCGGCTGAGTACGGCCCCTACGACCGTTACAACGCGCCGCAGCTGGCATCCACCTTCAACCCGATGGTGACGGACATCCAGATCTCCCTCGATTTCGCCAACCCTCACCCGGGCACAGAGATCTTCGTCGACACCGTCGCCTTCTTCACCCAAAGCTATTCAGTGCCCGGAGCAGCCGCCTACACGCGCTACGGCGAGATCTCGCGGCAGGACCTGCTCAGCGCTCTCCCTGCGGCGCCCTTGGCTCCCCGAATCACGCCGGTGCGCAATGCGCAGTTCTCGGGCGAGCCACCCAAGAGCATCTACTCGGCGACGACGATCACCGGCGTCGGCCTCACCCCCACGATCACTTGGGAAGCGCCTGCGGTGGGCACGCCCACAATCTACAAGGTGAACATTTACGAGCTGAGCAACTCCAACGGGCAGACAGTGGCTGACTACAGCTACGACATGGCGACCGTCGGGCGAAGCGTGATCATCCCGGCAGGCCTGTTGACCACCGGCCGCTACTACTTCTTGCTCATCCTCGCGCTGGTTGATCAAGCCAGGTCGCCAGAGCACCCATACAAGCAAAGCTTCCCCGCGGGCGAGGCCGACGCGTACAGCTCCATATTCACTCCATAGGCGCTACAGTCCGAGCGCGCTCTGCACAGCTGCTGGAAGCGCGAGCCGCAGCTCTCCAGAAACGACCCAGGCGCGGCCCCCTTCCTCCTTCACCAGGCTGCCCAGTGCGTAGTGCGCGTCCCGGCAGAAGCGCGCCTTGGCCTTGCCGTTTTTCACGCGGCACACCAGCACACCGTCCGCATCCAGAGCCAGCGTGTCGACCTGCAGCGCCTCCGCGGTTCGGTCGGAGAGTCGGACCGACAGGCCGTCCGGGCCTTCGTCCAACACCCGCACTCGGTACGCCGCGTCTTCCACTTCGACGTAGCACCAGTCCGCGCCCACGCTCAGTTTGTAGCGTCCATCGTCGGTGGGGCTGAGGCCGACGTTGAAGGTCTCGATGATCTTCGGGTGCTCGACGCGTTCGTTGTCGTGCCACCACACCCCGTCGCGATCCAGCCGAATGCCGCTGGCCTCGCGCGTGTGCCAGCGCTTCTCCGCTACCAACGTCGCACCAGCTCGGTGAAGCCGCGGAACGCGACCGCGCCCCAGAAGTTCACCAACACGCCGAAAGCCGCGGCGGCGCTCACGAGTCGATGGCGCAAGGACCAACCGCTCACCGCGAAGAGCAGCATCAGGTACGGCGTGTAGTCCAAGCTGAAACGGAAGCCGAACTGCGAACGACCGTTGTTCTGGTACAGCAGGCCGGGCAGCGCGCACGCGGCGACCGCAAGCCAGAGCGGCAACTGCAGTCGGCGCTTCTCCTTCGGGATGATCAGAAAGACGAGCAGCGGGAGCGTGAGCAGCAGGCAGAGTCCGTTGTCGTCATAGCTCAGTCGCGGCGGGTTGAGCGAAAGCCGCGGCATCAGCAGGAACGCGGACTCAAGGTTCCGGCCCAAGTAGCGCAGATTAAAGAGCCCGAACTGGTCGATGTCGGCGTTGACTCGGTTGTTGTAGAGGAACCGGTGGCCGAATTCAGAGAGCTGTCCGAAGCGAACGAAGTTGAACGCCGCTGCGACGATGGCGAGCGGCGCGGCGCCGGCGCTGAAGAGGCCCAAGGTGCGGAGAACCGTCTTGCGCCGCTCGGGCTGAATGAACGCGTCCTTGAGCTGTTGGAGCCGCCCGTCCTGCTCCGGCATCAGGCACTCGGCGAGGAAGAAGACGCCAGAAAAGAGCAGCGGCGTGCGGGTGAGCGTCGCCATGGAGAAGAAGAGTCCGGCGAGCAGCGGGTGATGGGCACGGACTGCATTGCGCGCGTAGAGGCAAGTGAGCGCCACGCCCATCACCTCCGCGCTGAACCAGACCTCTCCGCGAATGGCGCAGTAGAAAAACAGCGTGCCGAACGCCAGCAGCAGCGCAATCACGACGTTCTCCTGCGCCGGCCGCTCTGATTCATGGTGCAGCGAGAGGTGACGCAGCAGCGAGTAGAACAGCGCGATGGCGAGCGCGCCAATGATCACTCCGAACGAAGTGTCATTGAGTTGGTAGCCGTTGATCGCGACGAAGGGCAGCATCACCACCGCGGGGAACGGCGGGAAGCTCACGTACCAGCGATCCGTGGGCAGAATCGGTCCCGCGCAGCGAACCTTCTGCCCCGCCACTTCGCGCACGCAGGCCCAGTCCTCGATGTTGGGCAGCACTTCCGGATCGACGTCGACGCGACCTTCAAGCCACGCCCTGGCCTGGTAAACGAAGTGCGGCGCGGCGCTCTGGCGCAGGAAGCGCTGCGAGCTGAACAGGGCCAACACCACGAAGGAGACGACGAACAGGAGAATCTCGGTCCGGTAGGCCGCGCCCCAGAGTTTCAGACCCGCGGCCACGACTTTTCCAGCGGGCGCGGAGGCAGGAGCGGGAGTCTCGGGCGAAATCATGGCTGGGCGGTCTCCAGGAGGGTGCGGCGAAGCAGGTCCAATGCGTGGAACGCAGCAAAGCGCCGAATGCGTTCGCGATCACCTCGAAAGACGACGCGTTCACAGCGGGCGCGGTCAGCAAAGTCCACGGCGAGAAACACGGTCCCCACGGGGTTCGCGGGATCGCCTCCGGTCGGCCCCGCGTAACCGGTGACTGCGAGCCCGAAGGTCGTGGCGCAGCGCGAACGCGCGCCGTGTGCCATCGCACGGGCCACCGGTTCCGACACCGCGGTGTGCTCTTCGATCAACGCAGTTGGAACGCCGACCAGCTCAGTCTTCAGCGCGTTGACGTAGGCGATCGCTCCACCGTGGAAGCACGCACTCGCGCCGGCGGGGTCTGTTATCAGCGCGCCGACCATTCCACCGGTGCAGCTCTCCGCGACGGCAAGAGTTGCGCCGCGCGCTTGAAGCAGCCGCGCCACCTCTTGCGCGAGCGTCAAGTCGTCCGCGGCGAAACAGGCGTCTCCAAGGAGCGCGCGGGCGTCTTGCTCAGCTTGGGTCAAACGTCGCTCTGCTTCGAGCTGCGTGGCGCCTCGGGCCAACAGCTTCAGGTGATTCTCGGGAGGTTGCGTGCGAAAGCCGATCTCCACCTTGGGATGGCGCGTCGCCAGAGGAGCCACCCGCGCGTCCAGATGTGATTCAGGGAGACCGATGGTGCGCAGAATCCGCTGGGCGTAGTGACGACGAGGACCCTTCGCCTCCAGCAGGCGCTCCACCGTCGGCAACACCTCCGCATCCACCAACACCCGGTATTCGCGAGGGACGCCCGCGACGAACTGACAGAGCGCGCGACCGATCCGAACTTCGAAGAGAGGCGCGGTGCCAGCGGGGTTCTGCACGACCCGAGCACCTTGCGGAACGCGCGCCTGCCTGGCGTTGTTCAGTGTCAGCTGCAACCCGGAAGCTTCGAAGCGGCGACGGATTCTCTCCAGCGTCGTGGCGTCCTCGACGAGCGGAACGCCCGCGGCTTCGGCAGCCGCCTCTGCGGTGAGATCGTCCGCTGTGGGTCCCAGCCCGCCCGAGACGAGGACGAAATCGGAACGCGCGCCCAGCGTCGTCAGGGCCTCGACAATGTCCGCCTTGGCATCGCCCACCACCGTGGCCCGGCGGACGCGTTCTCCCAGCGGAAGGAGCCGTCCCATGAAGTACGCGCTGTTCGTGTCCGAGATGATCCCGGTCAGCAGCTCGTCGCCTGTACAGAGGACCTCGATCTCCACGCTCGGCGGATAGCAGGCGGCCCCTCGAGGGCCAAGCCTGATGTCGTCGAAGGCCCGGCGGCCGGGGTGCCGGACTTTTACACCCTAGGCCACTTGAGGCGGCCGACCAGACAAGAGTGGGCAGGGGTGTAAAATCCAGCGCTACTTCTCTTCTTCGGCCGCACCCAGCGCGTGCCGGCGCTGGATCAGGAACCGGCGCAACAGGAAGCCGGACTCCAACAATCCGAACAACAGGTACGCCCCGAAGTAGCTGGCCACCACGAAGGCGGGATGCAGGCGCGACGCGACCAGCACTCCGCCCAACGCGACGACAAAGAGCACCGGCAGCGACCGGCGATTCAACCGGAGGTCCTTGAACGTACGGTAACGAACCGTCGAGACCATCAGCAGCGACAAGAACACCACGCCCGCGGCGAAAGGAACGCGCGCGTCCCCGGGGAAAGGACCACCTTGCGTCGCGTGCTGCGCCATCACAATGGACACGACCACCCCCGCCGCGAGCGGTATGGGCAGGCCGACGAAGAATCGGTTCGACCCGCCATGGCTGGACCGCTGCGCGATCACATTGAAACGCGCGAGTCTCAGCGCGCCGCACGCGGCGAAGAGGAAAGAGAGGAACACGCCCAAGAACCCCAGCGGGGCGAGCGCCCATTTGTAGATGAGCAGCGAGGGAGCGACGCCAAATGACATCACGTCCGCCAGGCTGTCCAACTCCATGCCGAACTGGCTCTGGGTCTTGGTGAGGCGCGCGACCCGACCGTCGAAGCCGTCAAAGAAGGCCGCGAAGAGGATGCAGAGGGCCGCTTGGTTGATGTGGGCGGGGGAGGCCTCGCCCGAACAGAGGACCACCGCGTAGAACCCGCAGAAGATTGATGAGACCGTGAAGAGGTTCGGAAGAACGAAGAGCAACTTGCGGATTCTCACAGCGAGCCACCATAACAGCGAGCCACCACTACAAGGATCCGCAGCGCGGTCAGAGAGGGCCCGGACGTGATGTCACTCCACAACCCATGGATATTGCCGCTGCTTTTTCTGGCCGTCGCGTTGGTGGTCTGGGGCTGGTCACTCGCGGTGCTGTGGTTCTACCGGCTCAAAGGTCCTCAGCCTGAGGTGCTTCAGGTCCGCTGCGCGGATGGCTGGGAGCTGTCGGTCTACTTCCGACCCGCGCCGGTCCGCCGGTTTGAAGAGCCTGTGTTGCTCTGCCACGGCCTGGCCGCGAACCGCTTCAACTTCGAATTCGATCCGCCCTACTCGCTGGCGCACGTCTTGGCCGAAGCCGGCTTCGACTGCTTCACGGTGGAGTGGCGGGGCACGGGAGGCTCGCGAAAACCGCCCAAAGGTCGACGCTGGCAGTACACCGCGGACGAGCTGATCACCTTGGATACGCCCGCGGTGATTGAGGCGGCATTGCAACG
>JBQTKE010000543.1:0-7694 GCA_052386435.1 Myxococcaceae bacterium | reverse complement strand
TGCTTAGACGGCCCACTTACGCCGCAGCCGCGAGACCGTTTCTGGACTCAGCCCCGCATTCTTTTGCAGCGCCGCGGCGCCCGTTCCGAAGCGTCGGGTGAGATCGACGAAGTACTCTTTGGCCAACGCATCGACCAGCCCGTCCTGCGTTGCGCCGAAGGTGCGGTGAAGGTCCATGCCCGCCACGAGCAGCGCGCGTTCGACGGTGTCTTCGAGCTCGCGCAGGTTTCCCGGCCACGCGTGTTCGCTCAGTCGACGGGTGAGGGCGTCCGGGATCTCAAAGTCAGATCGGCCGTGCGCCGCCAACAGCGCCCGAATGAGGTCCGGCAGCTCCTCCGTGCGTTCGCGCAAAGGTGGCACGTGCAATTCGACGGAGCTCAGGCGGAGAGCGAGATCCTCGCGCAACCGATCCGAAGCGACTGCTTGGCTCAAGTCCCGTCGGTTCGAAGCGATGACTCGAACGTTCACCAGCCGCGGCTCGTTCTCGCCGCGCCGCTTGAGGCGCGCCGTCTCCAACGTGCGAACCAGAGTGAGCTGAACCTCGGGGGGCAACGCCTCAACGTTCTCCAGATAGAGCGTCCCGCCCTCAGCCTCAAAGAACGCGCCCGACGAACCGAACAAACGGCTGTACATCGCTTCGCCGCTGCTCTCGCAGCTGACGACGACAAACGCATGACCAAACTGGCGCGACCGATCATGCACCGCGCGCGCGAGCACTTCTTTCCCAGTGCCGGTCTCTCCCGCGAGAAGCAACGCCGACTGCGTCGACGCCACGAGATCGAGCACAGCAAACAGCTGCCGCATCGAGTCGCTGTCACCCAGAGCGGCGCCGAAAGAATTCTGCAGATAAGGCTCGGGTAAGATCTCCGACGTCTGGCTTTGCACGCGCAGAGTCGTCCTGCCCGCGGTGAACGTCTGCGTGTCGTAGACGGAGAACTGCTCCACCCGTGTCTCGCCCAGAAACGTCCCGTTCATCGAAGCGAGATCGCGCACTCGCACGCCGTCGCCGAAAGGCAACAGCTCCAAGTGGTGACGTGAGAGCGCGCTGTCCGCCACGCGCACTCCCGCGTCAGAGCCGCTGCCGAGAATGACCGGCCCGGTGAGGGTGACCTGGATCGCCTCGCCGCTGAGGACGTCGAGGGTGAACTCGCGCAGCCGAAAGCGGCCGGTCGCCGGATCGAGCTGCAGCGCGCCTGCGGGATTGATCGGTTCCAAGTGGCGCGGATTCTACGCTCGGCTCCTTGTGCGCTTGAAGCCGCTTTCAAGGTCACGGACCCAAAGCCCGTGCATCACTTCACGATAATCTGGCCGATCATGTTCGCGTGAATGTGGCAGCGGAAGTTCACCGTCGCCTTCGCGGTGAGCGTGTCGCTGTAGGCGTTCGCGCCGTTGGCCTGCAGCGGGCCAGGTTCGTGCGCGAGCCCCGCCGTGCCGTTGGCGTGGATCTGGTGGTTGATCTTGTCACCGTTCACGAAGGTGACCTTGGTGCCCGCTCCGGCGGCGAGCAGCACGGGGATGGAGGGCGAACCAAACGCCATCTGGTTCGGCGCCTGAGCGGTCCCGAGCGCGACGCCGGACGGGATGGTGATGAGCAGCTCCGCCGGAATGTTCAGCGCCATGGCCGCGCTGCCCGTGGCCGCGCCCCCCGTCGCCTTCAAAGTCAGCGGCACGTTCGGGTTGACGGCAAAGTCGGAGGGAACCGTGAGGGCGACCCTCACATCCAGCGGCGCTCCCGTCAGCGTCGCCGTGTCGGGGGTCACCTTCGCGGTGATGCCCGCGGGCAGACCTTCCACGGTCAGCGTGATGCTTCCCGTGAAGCCAGCACCCGGCGTCACGCGCGCGGCGATCTCGCGGGTCTCGTTCAGGCGCACCACGGGAGCAGGCTCCGCGACCGTGACCGCGAGCTGACCGCTGGCGGGCGGAACCGTTGGAGCAGGTGCGGGGCTGTTGGAGGGCGTGTTGTTGACGACCTCGCCATCACCGCGCGGCTCCATACCGGTCTCTTTGAAGAAGTCGGGATCATCCGCCGGAGGATTCTCCTGGCTGATGCCGCCCTGCGGCCCGTCGACGCCAACGTAGTCGCCGGCTTCACCGGAACATCCGATGAAAAGAAGCGCTCCGAGTCCAAGTGCCAAAGCCCGCATGTCGCAGCTCCCTAAAAAAACGCGAAAACGTCGCAGGGGAGCAAGTGCAACCTCAGGACCAGATTGAGGAACTTGGCAAAGGTCTGATCCTCTTCAGACTTACATTGGGCGCGGCGAGACCTTGGTGTTCACACGCGTTGGCAGATCGCGGCCACAGTCACTTCCCGCCGCCCAGCGCCTCCCCACGCGGCTGGCCTTCCGAGCTTGCGGGCGCCCCCATTTCAAGCAGCGCAGCGACGGTCGGCGCGACGTCCAGCGACGAGATCTCGGTCCGATATTGCCCAGGCTTCACGCCCTTCCCGAACAACACCAAGGGCACCTGAGAGTCGTACGAATAGGCGGTTCCGTGGTTGGTCCCGAACGGCTCATCGGTGAGCACGTTGAAGGGCTTGAGCATGAGCAGCACATCGCCGCTGCGCTCGGGGTAGTAGCCCACGCGAAGCGCGCGCAGATAACCGGTGAGCTCGTTGGGTCCGTAAAGATCATCCTTCGCCACCGCCACCGCGACCTGAGGCTGCCTCGCCAGCCACTGCGCCGCGAGCCGCCGCACAGACGGCGCATCCAACCGCTTGTCGGCGATCACCTTGTTGTTCAGGTAGACGTCAATCTCTTCAATGCCCGCGACCAGCTCCGCGCCGAAGCGCGCCTGCAGCTCCTTGTTCAGCCCCTGCACAAAGATGTTGGGGTGCACGCGCGCGCCCGGCAGCCCCATCGCTGCCCACTCTTCCGGAATCGCCGCGCCGCCATGATCCGCGCTTAGCACCACCAGCACGTTGCCTTTGCCAGCTGCCTTCTCAGCTGAGGTCACCAGATCGCCCACGGCTTGATCCAATCGGACCATCGCGTCCTGCATCTCCCACGAGTAGGGGCCGTAGAAGTGGTAGATGCGATCCGTCGCGGAGAAACCGACGGAGAGCAGATCTGGAATCTCGTCTTTACCCAGCTGCTCGCCCTCAATGGCCGCCTTGGCGAATTGCACCATCACGTCGTTCATCATTGGGGACACGGCGAGCGCCGAATAGGACTGCGGTCCGGCCGCGGGCAGTCCACCAGAGAGCGGGTGAGGGAACACGCGCCCCAGCGAGTACCAGTCGGATTCATAGGGCCGATCATCCTCGCCCGTGTACTCGCCGACTTTTTGCGAGAGCGTCCATTCCTTTCCGAAGTACGCATCCGCGGGCTTCTTCTCGTTGAAGCCCTTTACCCACGCCGGGAACTCCTTCACGTAGTAGGTGCCGGTCACGAACTTCCCAACGGTCTCGTTGAACCACCACGCGCGGCCCAGCTTGCCCGCCATGATGATCGCGGAGCGCGCCTTTCCGGCGATGGCGATCGCCTTGCCCCTGCCGTGGGTCGACGCGCGCAGGCGATCCGACAGGGTCTCCGTGAGCAGGTTCTCCGGCGAAACGTCGTCCGCGTTCAGGGGCGCTTCGAGCACGGGGTGATTGGGATCCGCGAGCAGCGATTCGGGCTTGGCGCTGTTGCGGTTGACCAACCGGTTGCTGACCACGCCGTGACGCCAAGGATTCGCGCCCGTCACCAACGTCGTGTGGCCGACGCTGGTGACGTTCTCCGCGTAGCCGTAGCGGACGACCGGAAAGTACGCGCCGTTGCTGATCAGTTGAGACAGACCGCCTTTGAGGCGCGGCCGCGCGCGGTAGAGCAAGTCGCTCCCCAGGGCATCCACGGTGATGAAGAGCGTGAGCTTCGGGGGTTTCGCGAAGGCGGCGGACGACGAGACGAGAAGAAGGACAGCGACCCAAGCTTTCGACATGAGACGCATCCAAAGCCTGCGGGAGACGAGAAGCAACTGACATTTCGCGAGGTGTTGATTAGGGTCCCTAGGCTCGTTAGAGGCCTTTATCTCCATGGTGGAAGCGCAGCTCCGCGTCATTTACGGCGATACCGATCAGATGGGGGTCGTGTACTACGCCAACTACTTTCGCTACTTTGAGCTCGCACGCAGCGAGCTGATTCGGCAGAAGGGCGGAAGCTACCGCGAGATCGAAGCGTCTGGGGTGTTGCTTCCAGTCGTGGAGGCAGCGTGCTCGTACCAGGCCTTTGCGCGCTACGACGACCTGCTGTCGATTTTCACGCGCATCTCCAGCATGCGGCGCGCGTCGTTGACGTTCAGCTATGAGATTCGCCGCAAGGGTGAGGACCGCGTGCTCTGCACGGGCAAGACGGTGCACGCGTCCATTGGAAAAGACGGACGACCTTGCAGGATGCCTGAAGCGATTACGCGGCTCGCGCAGGGTGAGCCGTTGGATGCAACAGACTTGGGTGCGGCAGATTCGAAGGAGCCTTGAGAGACCATGGATCGAAACCTGGCGTTGGAAGTGGTGCGCGTCACCGAGATGGCAGCGATCGCTTCGGCGCGGTTGATGGGCCGAGGCGCGAAGAACCAGTCTGACCAAGCGGCGGTGGATGCCATGCGCCGAGCGTTTGATGCGCTCAACATCGACGGCACGGTGGTGATCGGCGAGGGCGAACGCGACGAAGCGCCCATGCTCTACATTGGTGAAAAAGTTGGCCTCCGTCAGTCCGGCAGCCCCGCGGTGGACATCGCGCTGGATCCTCTCGAGGGTACCAACCTCTGCGCGTACGGCCGGCCGGGTGCGATCTCGGTCGTGGCCATGTCCACCGGAGGCGGGCTGCTCAACGCGCCGGACACGTACATGGAGAAGCTCGCCGTGGGGCCTCGCGCGCGGGGCGCCATCGATCTCACCAAGAGCCCGCTGGAAAACCTGCGCTCCATCGCGGAGAAGACCAACCGCTACGTGGAAGATCTCACTGTGATGGTGCTCGATCGCGAACGGCACGAGAAGCTGATCAAAGAGATCCGCTCCGCCGGCGCGCGCATCCGCTTGATCGAAGACGGCGATGTGGCCGGTGCGATCAACACCTGCTTCGAGCAGACCGGTGTCGACGTGCTCATGGGCACCGGCGGCGCTCCCGAAGGCGTGATTGCCGCGGCGGCGATCCGTTCGATGGGCGGCGACATGCAGGGCCGGCTGGTTCCGCGCAACGCCGAAGAGGTTGAGCGCGCCAAGAAGATGGGCATCACCGACATGAACCGCATCTACACCGCGGAGGAGCTGGCCCGCGGCGAGGTGATGTTCGCGGCGACCGGCGTCACCACCGGTGATTTTTTGAAGGGCGTGCGCTTCTTCGGCGGTGGCGCGGAGACGCATTCCGTCGTCATGCGTTCGAAGAGCGGCACCGTGCGCTACGTTCAATCCACCCACAAGTTCGACAAGAAGCCGAACTACGCGCTGTAAGAGGAGACCGCATGCCGGGCGCAACCAAATCCATCACCATCAACGCCCCCGCGGAGAAGTGCTTCGCGGTGATCACCGACTATGGCAGCTACTCGCAGTTCCTGCCGGAGCTGAAGACCGTCAAGGTGCTGGAGCGAAAGCCCACCGAGGCGAAGGTCAGCTACGACGTTGATTTTCAGATCAAGCGGGTGAAGTACACCCTCCATCACCGCGAAGAAGGTCCGAACAAAATGACGTGGACTTTCATCGAAGGCGACGTGATGAAAGACAACCGTGGAGGCTGGACGCTGGAAGACGCGGGCGGTGGTCAGACGCGTGCCACGTACAGCGTTGAGGTGACCCTGGGTGGCCTGATTCCGGTTCCCAAGGCGCTCGTGAACACGCTCGTCGAAGGCTCGATGCCAAAGATGTTGGAGGCCTTCAAGAAGCGGATTGAGTCAACGCCGTGAGATCAACGCAGCGAGTCGACCCGGTGGGTGACGCTGTCTCCAGTGGTTTTCAGGCCACGTGCGTCACATCCGGATGCCGGGCCACCTTGTCGGGTTGCTGGGCGGCCCTGGACGGTTAGAATTCTGACTGCGTCATTCAAGTCACACCTGGTCTCGAGGGAGCCAGGCAATACCCTGTAAATCCGAGCCGTGGAGGAATCGGGAACTCGGAATTAGCTTTGCAGAGAATTTAGGGGGACAGGGATGGCGAAGTCGGATCGCAGCGGATGGGCGCATCCGACATGTAGAAAAGCAGATGCTCGACGCCTTCATCATTGAAGAGCTGAAACGGCGCGAAAGGGTGCGTCAGGAGCAAGAGCGGCCGATGGCCGAGCTTCCGCTCCCCGCTCCGGATAACCGTCCCACCCGGCGGAGTGAAACGGAGGACGAAGACCAACCGCAGCGTGGGGTCGTCGTCATTGACTTAGCGGTCTAAAGTCACAGCATCTCTCGCAACGCAAGAGCCCGGCGCGGCCCCAAGGTGGGTGTCCCAGCCGGGCTTTCGCTTGGGCGCTTGAGTCAGCTGTCCAGAATCTGGAGCAGGTGCCGCGGATGGTAAACGTCCCAGAGCGGTCCGCCGCGCCCTTCACCCAGCGCGCCCAGCATCGCCTTCTGCCAACGTTCCGGGATCGCCTTCGCCCCGAAACGCGCGCCGAGCAGGGCACCGGTCACCGCGCCGTTCGCGTCCGAGTCGCCACCTCGGTTCACGACATCGATAAGGCCCGCTTCAAACGACGGTGCGTGGAAAAGCTCCCAGAAGGCGATGCGGAACGTCACCCGAACGAAGCTGTCCATCGTGTGCATGTGAAGCTCGGGGCCGTAGAGCCAGGGATCAGGCTTCTGCGCCGCCTCGAGGTCCGCCTTCACCAACTCGACTGCGTCCTTAATCTCTCGCATGAACTCGGCCGCTGACCGGCTGAGCACCGGTGAGGCGATGGCGAGCGAGCTGCGAGCGCCGTCGACCATGGTCTCGGGTTTCGTCGCGGTGGGCTGACGGATCGCGGAGGCGATGGCGCCGTTGAGTGCCACGCAAGCGAGCTGGCAGCGCGGATCGAAGTGTGTGATCGCGGAGTCTTCGAGCGTGGCGCGCGCGCGGGCGTTGTCGTCGTCCGCGAAGAAGACGCCGACGGGCGCGGTCCGCACCAGCGAGCCGTTGCCTGCGTTCTTGCGGCCGGTCTTCATCCAGTGCGTTCTCGCCGCAGTCTCGCGCGACGTTCCCTGCTTGATCGCCTCCAGGATCGCCTTGGCTTGAACACCAACGTCGAACGCGTTGGGCAGCCATTCGGTGTACTTCTTGGCGACGTCGTCCGCGTTGTAGGTGCGCAGCTGACGGAGCGACCAGGCGATGCAGGCCGCGGTCTGGCTGTCGTCGGTGCCTTGGCCCGGCTTCACCTTGAAAGGTCCGCCGCCGGTCATCTCTGTATGCGGTCCGGTCAACAAAGTGGGGAAGGGCGGCGTGGCCAGGCGGCGCAGCTCCAGGGTGGCGCCGAAGGCGTCACCCACGCCCAGCCCAAGCAGGGCACCTTTAGCGCGGTCGGTGCGGAGTTTGGGATCTGACGGAGGAGGGCGGGGCACGTTTCGGTTGGAGACTACCTAAAGCCGTCCTAAAAGCGCGGCACCATGACTGAGATCATTGAAGTCGCAGCGCGCGAAATTCTGGACTCCCGCGGCAACCCCACGGTGGAAGCGGAAGTGATCCTCTCTGGCGGTGCGGTCGGTCGCGCCGCGGTTCCTTCTTGCGCCTCCACAGGCGATCACGAGGCGCTGGAGCTGCGCGACGG
>JBQTKE010000542.1:0-5926 GCA_052386435.1 Myxococcaceae bacterium | reverse complement strand
GCCGGCGCAAAAGAACGCGATTCTTTTAGAGTGCCCCCCGTTCATCGCCAACTTGCACTTTGCGCCTGTTTGGGGAGGTTTGATCGCATGCATCCTCACTACAGCCATCGCTCTCATCGTTGCCATTCCATTGATGCGCTTGACTGGTATGTACGCCACCATAGGGACGCTGTCGGTATTGGTGATCGCCAATGTCGTGATCGGAAACTGGGACTCGGTCACTGGTGGCGGCGCCTCGCTGCTCGGCATCCCGCAGGTCACCACCCGCTGGCTCGCTTTTGCTGGAGTGATTCTCGCTACCCTCGCGGTCTATTTCTTCGAGGAGTCTCGCTTCGGTCTCCGGGTGCGAGCCACGCGGGATGATCGCTTCGCCGCGCGTGCGGTGGGGATCGCCGTCTTCTGGCAGCGGCTCCTCGCGTTCGTAATCAGCGCATTTATTGTCGCACTCTCGGGCGTTCTCTACGCGCACTTTCACGGAACGCTCACCGCCAACACTTTTTATTGGAAGATGACTTTTGTCCTCATCTCCATGCTGGTGGTGGGAGGTAGCGGCTCCCTCGCCGGCCCACTGATGGGGACGTTGGTGATGTCGGGGGCAGGGGAGCTCCTAAGACTCGTCGAGAAAGGCTTCGACGCGGGGGGGGGCGTTCACTTCAAAGCAACCGGGCTTCGCGAGCTTGGAATGGCTGCGCTCACCTTGTTCATCCTCGCCGTTCGCCCCCGCGGCCTCGCTGGAGGCAAGTAGGTGCCCATGAGTGACACCCCGACAGCACAGCTGGCTGCCCCGGTCATCCCCGGGTTCGAGATCCGGCAGCTCATTGGCCAAGGGACCGAAAACGTGATCTACGAAGCGGTCCGCGAAGGAAAAACTTTCGCATTAAAGATACCCAAAGCTGATCTGGCCAGCGGAAGCAGCGCCGCCGGCGCGCGCCTGCGCCGAGAAGGCGCCACGTTGGCGAGGCTGAACTACCCTGGGCTTGTCAAAGCCTTCGAAGTGGGCGAGCACGACGGCCGGCCCTATCTGATTACCGAGCTCGTCGAAGGACAGACGCTGGCTCATGTCCTCGCGCAAGGTCCGCAGACGGAAGCCTTCGTGCGGAAGCTCGGCGTCAGCCTGGCGCGAGCGCTCGCAGATGTTCACCGGCATGGCCTCGTCCACCGAGACGTGAAACCTGCCAACATCCTCGTTCAGCACACAGGGGAGCAGTTACACACGAAGCTGATTGACTTCGGTCTTGTGGAGTACGTCCGAGAAGGACAGCTTCACGCAGACAATTGGGTGGGAACCTTCATCTACAGCGCGCCGGAACAAGGCGGGTTACTCAAGCGTGCGGTGGATGGTCGTGCAGATCTGTATGCACTGGGCGTGATCTTCTTCGAAGCGCTCGCAGGTGAGCTCCCTTTCCGCGGAGAAACGGTAGCGGACCTGATTCGAATGCATGCGTTCCAACCGCCACCTGACCTCGCGCCTCTCGCGCCCGGAGTCTCGCCCGCGTTCCGCCAAGTCATACTGAAGCTTCTGGCGAAGGATTCGGACGACCGATATCAGTCGGCCGGAGCATTGATCTCCGACCTCCTCCGCTTGGACGAGCTCAACGCTCACATCTCCAAGGACCAGCCGATCGCGTTGGGGGGCACCCAATCCGCCATCGCAGTCATGGAGGAGGTCCCGCTCTACGGAAGAGCAGCGGAGATGACTCAGCTGAATCAGCTCTGGGAGGCAGCCAGACGCGGCCAGGGTGGTTGCGCTCTGGTAGAGGGGGAAGCCGGTGCAGGCAAGAGCAGGCTGGTCCGTGAGTTCCTTGCCTCCGCGCGTGAAAACGGTAGCCTCTTGATCCTGACCGCCAAGGCGTCCAAAGGCGACCCTCTCCCGTTCGTCACTGTCCGCGAAGTGATTGAGCGCTACCTCGAAGCTGCTCGGAACTCGAACGGTCAAGGTACGTCGATGATCCGGAGAGCCGCGGGCGACTACGCTCAAGTCCTCTCCCGCTTCTCAAAGCCCTTGGCTGAGATCTTGGGAAAGGGCCACGGCGACAGCAATCTGCACGCCACGGAAGACGTTCGCGAGCAGCTACACGCGGGCTTGGCCGAGTTTATTCTCAACCTCGCGCGAGAGCATAAAAAGGCTGTGTTCGCCCTGGACGACGTCCAGTGGGTCGATAGCTCGAGTCGGAATGTATTCGCCTACCTCTCCAAGCAGCTGAAGAAGGCCCCGCTGCTCGTATTGTGTACCTCTCGCAACGATGCAGACAGTCTTCCGACGCTTCGGCAATTCACGGACACGCTTGGATCGGCCTTGGAGTGCCGAATCACGCTCGGTGCGCTCAATGAAGAGACCGTTAAGCAGGTGATCTCCGCCCACTTGGGCGGCAGCTCTGTCGATCCCCGTTTCGTCTCACAGATTGCCACTCGGACCAACGGCAATGCCTTCGCGATCGGCGAGTACGTGCGAACGGCAGTAGAAGGGGGGTTTCTCCGGCCAAGCTGGGGAACCTGGCTTTTCCAGCGACACGGGTTGGAGAGCGTGGAGCTTCCAACCAACGTCCTGGAGCTGTTGACCCAACGCATTCTGCTGCTCGGAGCCGACACCCAGCGGGTCTTGCGCACGGCCGCGATCATTGGATCGCACTTCTCCCGTGCCGCGCTGGCCCGTGCGTGTGGAGGAGACCGAGTCGTCGGCGCGGCGTTGGCCGAGTCCATCGCCGTCCGGCTCGTTGAGCGCATCGACGAGGACGAATATTCAATGGTGCACGACCGCGTCCGCGAATCGCTCCTGAGCCAGTTCAGCGCCGAGGAGAAGCGCCAATGTCACCAGTCCGTGGCGAAGGCGCTCGACATGCCGGAGTTCAACGACGTGTACTCACTGGCAACCCATTACCTCGCGGGTGACGTGAGCGAGAACATCCGGCGAGTCTATGAGGTTGCCGTCTCCGCCGGCCGCAGAGCGCTTGAAGAGTTTTCAGAAGAGAAGGCTCGCTACTATTTGCAGGAGGCCGAGCTGCTTGGGAAGAAGTCCGGCATTAAGGCCGACCCGCAGCTGCTCGACGCCCTCGCGGAGGCAGCCCTTCGCCAGGGCCAAATCTCCAAGGCAAGCCAGATGTTCGCGAGCACCGCCGAACTTTTCCCCAAGGGAACGTGGCAGCGGGCCGGAGTCTTTCAGCGCCTCGCTCGCCTCTACAAGCTGCAGTTTGAGGCGCGCGACGCGGAAAACTACCTTGAGGACACGCTGAGAGAGCTGGGAATCTCGTTTCCCCGCTTTCCTGCGACACAGCTTCTGCTTGGGCTGTGGGACTGGCTGCGAGCAGTTTTCATTCAGCTCACCGGAATTGGCTTCGGCACGTCCAAAGGAGTCGATCGTCAACGAAACATCGTGGTGACCGAGGTGCTCTATGACGGGTGGGCGATTGGGACGGTGAGCTTTCACTTCAACGTCTTCACCATGAGCATCCTTCGGTCGCTCTACTTTGGGCTCCGGCTGGGGCCGTCACGTCAGCTCTCATTGAGTTATCAAAACATGGCGTTGCTATTCGCCACCACCCGTCGCGCTCGTGCTTCAGAGAAGTACGGGCTCGCCGCAGAGCGGCTCGCGGACGAGCTGGGCGACCGGGCCCTAAAAGCGACGGCGCTGCAAAGTCGCGGAATGGCGGCCGCGCTGTATGGGGACGAGATCAAGTCTGCGACCCTGTTTCAAGGCGCCCTTGAAACTTACGGACGGTGGTTGGATCCAGAGACTTACTACTACTGCGCCGGCGGTTTCATGGCTGGATTGATGTTTCGAGGACTTGCCCGCGAAGCCTACCATTGGAACAAGAACATGGCCGCCAAGCGCGCGGCGAGTTCCGTCGTGGAAGCGGTACAAGGGAATGTCATCCAGGTCTATGGCGCCCCCGCGGCTGCAATGTTGGGAATGACGCACGAGGCAGCGGTCATTCTGCGTACGTCGCGCGAAGCGATGGGGCCTCAGAACACCTGGGGCAAAGCGCTGGTGGCGATGTGCGAGGTGCTGCTTTGCCTCGAGACGCATGATCTCGGAGAACGCCTGGAGAATGCGATTCGTGAGTTCAGCGCTCTGAAACTTCCTCCGACTCCCGACTTGGTGCCTCACTGGCCGAGAATGTTCTATTTCTGGAAGGGGTATGCCCGCCTCGCGCAGTACCGCGCCGAACAAGGCGAGGAGCGCACAGCTGCCTGGCGTCGCTTGCAGGACGCTCTGGACGAGATTCGGCGAGCAGATCGCGTACGGCTACCCCTCTTCCACATGCACTCGCTCATCCTCCATGGGGCTGCTGAGATCTTTGCCGGGCGACCGGCGCGGGCGCGACGCTATCTCGATCAGGCCGAGCGACTCGCGGAACAGGTGGACAGTCCGCGCGGCCACTTCGAGGTATGCCGTTTTCGAGCCCTGTCGCTGCTTGCTCTGGGCAAGAAGTCGGCTGCCGAGCGAGAGGCACGCAGGGCCTTCGCCATTACCGTTGAATATGGCTATGTGCCACGCCGAAGGGCTCTGGCTCAGGAGTTCCCCACCTTTTCGCTGGACCCCACAGCCGATTTCGCGCGGTCGCGTTCAGGTGCCATCGGAACTGTCGCCGCGACCCAGGCGATCGCCGACACCCGGCACCGGCACCTGACGGCTCTGCTCGATCTCAGCCTGGCATCCGCCAACATCCTCGACCCGGACAAGCAAACTCAGGCCTGCCTGAACCACCTGGTGAAGACGCTCAATGCGGAGCGGGCCTATCTCTTTCTTGTGGCAGAGCCGGACAAGCAGTTGGTGTTCAAAGCCGGCCGAGACGACAAGGGCGAATCCCTGAAGGAACCCCTTGGCTACAGCCGAACGGTCATTGAGCGGGTACGCTCGGAGCTACGTCCTTGCGTCTCCAGCGGCACGGCCGAGCGCGAAGTCCTGGGTTCGGAAAGCGCCGTGGCGCATGACCTGCGCAGCATCATGGCTGCGCCGCTCATGACTCACAATGAGCTGCGAGGAGTAGTCTACCTGGACAGTCGGATCGCGAAGGGAGTCTTTGGCGAGGACGACATCGAAATCCTTCAGGCGATCGCCAGTCACATCGCGGTGGCCCTTGAATCCGCGCAACTGGTGCAGGTGGAGCTGCAGCGCCAGTCGCTCGAGAAGGATCTGGCACTCACCGCTACGGTGCAGTCACTGCTCCTACCCTCTAAGACTACCTTCGTTTCCGACCGACTGACCGTGGCCGGGTTCTTTCAACCCGCCACCAAGAGCGGTGGAGACTGGTGGTGGCACCAGACACGTACGGACGGGACGGTGGTGCTTCTGCTGGGCGACGTCACCGGGCACGGCGCAGGATCCGCAATGGTCACCGCCGTGGTTGCGGGTGCCTGCCATCAGATCAGCACATCCGATCCCAACTGGCAGGTGGAGGTCCTACTCCGCGCCGTGGACGCAACGCTGCACGCGCTCTGCCGCGGGGAATACTCCATGACGTTCTGTGTGATTGAAATTCGACCGGACGGGCATTTGTCGCTTTGGAACGCTGCAGCACCTCCCCCGCTCGTTCATCGCAGCGGGGGGGCGCTTGAACCGATGGTCGCGCCGGGGAGTCCACTGGGCTCAGTGGACTTCGCAATTGGGAAAGCGTCCTCACACCTGCAGCCCGGGGATCGCCTCCTGGCCTATACAGACGGTGCCATCGAAATCGAGGACGCGAAAGGCAGGGTCCTTCGCTCCCGTCGATTTTTCGAGATTTTCAAACAACGTCAACACCTGCCGATCGAGGCGGCGCTGCAATCCGCTGCGAAAGAGCTCATCTCATTCGCAGACGGCCGGGAACAGGCGGACGACATCACCATCGTGATGGCGGATTGGTCTGGAGCAGCTAGTAGCTCCGCAGGGACGAAGTAATGCCGGCATCATAGAAACGCCGGCATCACTTTGTCGGCGAACAGTTGC
>JBQTKE010000541.1:0-12060 GCA_052386435.1 Myxococcaceae bacterium | reverse complement strand
TTGGCAACCCCACCATCGTTGCCCAATCCTACAGGGAGCTGTCAATGCACACCACCTCCGAGCAGTCTTCGAAGTCTGCCGGCTCGCGGTCGATGTACCTGTCGGAAATCAATCTCTACTCACTGCTCACCGTGGAAGAGGAACAAAAGCTGGCCCGCCGGTTTCGCAAAGGTGACCTGCAGGCAGGCCACCGTCTGGTGACCGCGAATCTCCGCTTCGTCGTGAAGGTCTCCTACGAGTACCGTTCGTACGGCATCAAGATGTCGGACCTCATTCAGGAGGGAAACATCGGCCTGATGAAGGCGGTCCAGAAGTTCGACCCGGACAAGGGCATTCGCCTCATCTCGTACGCGGTCTGGTGGATCCGCGCGTACATCCAGAACTACATCCTGAAGAGCTGGTCGTTGGTGAAGCTGGGAACCACACAGGCGCAGCGAAAGCTGTTCTTCTCGCTGGCCCGCACCCGACGCGAGCTGGAGAAGCTGAACCACGGCGACAACTCCGTCATCAACGTGGACGAGATCGCGCGCCGGCTGCACGTAAAGCCCACCGAAGTGCGCGAGATGGAGCAGCGCATGGGTGGTCGCGATCTCTCCCTCGACGCGCCCATGGGTGAGGACGGCGGCAACAGCCATGTCGACTTCGTGGTCTCCGGCGCGCTCGGCCAGGACGACGAATTCGCGGATAAGGAGGAAGCTGGCCTCATCAACAACCGCGTCCGCACCGCGCTGATGCGCCTGGATCCGCGTGAGCGCTTCATCATCGAGCAACGCGTGATGAACGAACGGCCGATGACGCTCAAAGAGCTGGGCGAGCACTTCGGCTTCTCCCGCGAACGCGCGCGTCAGTTGGAGATTCGCGCCAAGGACAAGCTCAAGGGTGAGCTGGCCGCGCTGATGGCCGAGGTCGACCCGGAAGCCATGCACGCTGAGGCGCCATGAAGGAGGCTCTCCGCGGCCATCCTGCGCTGACTGAGTCGCTCTGCGCAGGTGCCGGGAGTCGCTGAGAGGACGAGGCGCGTTAGGCACAACATTTGATTCGGAAAGGCGCACCTACTCCGACAGAGTGGGTGCGCCTTCGTGTTTGGGCCCCCCACAGCGGGCTCAGAGGGACGGGCTGCTACGCTCTCGCCCTAGGTGCGCTCTCGTTTCATCGAGATTCTGTTTCCAGTTCGCCCAGGCGAGCGACGGCTCACCACTGTCCTCTTCGCGCAGTCGTTTCTCTCCGTAGGCGCCTTCCTCGCCGGGCGCACCGCGCGCGACGCCCTCTTTTTGTCGCAAAAAGATTCAAAGAGCCTGGCGTGGATCTAAGTCGTCTCCGCGCTCGCCGTGGCCACGGTGGGAAGTCTCTACAGCCCGCTCGCCGCGCGGGTTCGCCGAGACCTGATGGCGGCGTACTCCGGGCTGATCTTCGCGCTCCTCTTCGGCGCGGCGATCTACCTGGAGGCGCGGGGCCACTCTTGGATTTACAGCGCGCTCTACGTCTACGTGGAGGTGATGGGCGCGCTCTGCATCATGCAGTTCTGGACGCTCGCGAATGAGCTGTTCCACGCGCGTGAGGCGAAGCGGCTCTACGGGTTGATTGGCGCGGGCGGATCCGTCGCGAACATCCTCGTCGGTCTCGCGATTGCCTGGGTTGCGGCTCACTATGGAGCGAGCGCATTGCTCTGGCTGTGCGCCGGTCTATGCCTGGCGTGCGGAGCGGGTGCCGCGCTCGCCGGATGGGTCGGTCGTCAGCGAATGATCGCCCGCGCCGCGCAAGGACGCTCTTCCTCGGCGAAGCGAGCCGCGGGGGCCTCGCGGGTGTTCGCCTCGGGGCATCTCCGAGCGGTGGCGCTCCTCTCCGCCGCGACGTCCTTCACCGTCACCGTGGTCGACTTCGTGTTCAAGGTCATCGCCCGAGGAACGCTGCCTCGCGACGAGCTGGCGGCGTACTTCGGCCACTTCAACGTCGTCATCGGCCTGCTGGCGATTGGACTGCAGCTCTTTGGAACCAACACCCTGCTCTCGCGCGTGGGCGTGATTGGAGCTCTGGCGATTCTCCCGCTCACCCTTCTCTCCGGCAGCGCGGTCACCACTCTGGTTCCTCTGCTCTGGGCGGCCGCGCTGACCAAAGGCGCGGATGCCCTCTTTCGATATTCCGTCAACGACGCCACCACGCAGATCCTCTATCTGCCGGTCCCCTCGCATTCGCGCGCGTCCGCCAAGGCGTTCATCGACGGGGTCGTCAAGCCACTCTCCATTGGGCTGAGCGGACTCTTCCTCCTCGGTTACAACGCCTGGCTGAAACTGCCCGCGCAGTACCTCCCGCCTTTCGTGGTCGTCCTCTGTCTGGTGTGGACAGCGATCGTCGTGTCGTTGCGGTCCCAATACCTGCGCTCGCTCCAGGACAACCTGCGCAAGAAGTCATTGGGCAAGGCCGAGACGGACAAGAAGGACGGCACGGTCAGCCCAGTGTTGTTGCGCGCCCTGGAAAGCTCCGATCCGCACGAGGTTCAGAGCGCGCTGGCGCTGCTTCCAGAGTTGGAGAATCTGGAGCTCGACCGGCGAGTCGAGCCACTGCTGGATCACGCGCTGCCGGAGATTCGAATCTCCGCGCTGGAGTACTACGCCGCGCGCAAGTCGCCGCGGTTCGCGAACTCCCTCTTCAAACGCTTCGAAGATTCCGACGCCCGCGTTCGGGCCGCGGCGATCGACGCGTTCTGCGCGTTGGGGCGAGACAGGTCGCTGCGATCGGTGCGCCCTTTCATGTCGGACGCGGAGCCCTCCGTGCGCAGCGCCGCGATCACCGGGATGATCCGCTACGGAGGGCTCGACGGCGTGCTCGCGGCCGCGGAGGCGTTGAAGACGCTCATCTCCGACAAGGCGCCGGCGATGCGTGAAAACGCAGCCAAGGTGTTGGGTGCGATTGGGGTAAAGAACTTTTATCAGCCGGTGCTGGAGCTGATGGGAGACCCAGAACCTTCGGTGCGGCGCGCGGCGGTCGAGGCCGCGGGTGCGCTGCAGAGCCCCGAGCTGACCTCGGCATTGCTGTCCAACTTGGCCAATCCTGAGACCGCACAGGAAGCCGTGGAAGCGCTCGCCCTCCAAGGAACGAGCGCGATGCCCGCGCTGACCCGCGTGATGGGAAACCACCTGGAGGATCTCCGCATTCGCCGAGGCGTGGCGAGCATTCTCGGACGCATCGGCGGACCGGACGCGCTGCAGACGGTTCTCTTGCATCTGGGTGAGCCGGATGAAGAGCTGCGCCGTCGCCTCTTCCGCTCTCTCTTCCGACTCGGGAAGACCGCCAGGCTGGGAACGTCCGAGAGGGCGACTGTGTTGGCCGCGCTCAAGGGTGAGCTCGAGCGCGCGTTCCTCGCGATCACGGCGATGGAGCTGCTGCGCCTGAACGTGAGCACCACCCTGCCCGCCCGGCGCGGCCCTGCGTCCTCCGCGGCGCTCTTCGCCTCCGCACTGACGGAGAAAGTCGCGGAGGCGGAGCGGCGGATCTTCTGGCTGCTCGCGGTCATCTACCCCGAGGCCGACATGGAAGGGATCTCCGCCGGTCTGCGCGACGCCAGCGCGGGAGATGCGGGGCGACGCAGGTCGAACGCGGTGGAGCTCCTCGACAATCTGCTGGATCGCGACCTCAAGCGACTGCTCTTGCCGCTGATCGAAGACGCGCCTCGCCCAGAACGTTTACGCGCGGTCGTGCCGTTGCTCTCGGTCCGCTTCCCTTCCACCGCAATGGAGATGGTGACTCTGTTGTATCGAGACGAGAACGCCTGGGTCCGCGCCTGCGCCCTCCACTACGCCAGCGAGCACGGCCTCCCGACCCCGGAAGAACAGTACGTGGCTGCGCTGAGCGACCCGCATGCTGTGGTGAGAGAGACGGCCCTGGTCTGTCTGACGCGTGCCTTCCCTCACCGGGCGCGGCGGGAAGCGGAGCATCGTGTCACCGATGAGGCTCCTGTCGTCAGGCAGCGCGCGGCCTTGATCGCGCAGAGACAATAGTCGGGGCCAGCGGACAACGTGCTAGACGGTGGCGGAGCCGATGATCTCGACCGTCGAAAAGGTCCTCTTCCTTAAATCGATCGATCTGTTCTCGCAGATTCCGGGCGAGGACTTGGCCCAAGTCGCGCTGATCTCGAGCGTTGAGAACCGAGATACGGGAGATGATATCTTCGCCGAGGGGGAGACCGGCGACGCGTTGTACCTGGTCCTTGAGGGCAAGGTTCGGATTCACCGCCAAGACCGCGTCATCGCCGAGCTGGGTGAGCGCGAGTGCTTCGGCGAGATGGCGCTGCTCGACACCGAGCCCCGCTCCGCGACCGTCACCGCGCTTGCCCCCACGCAGCTCTTGAAGATCAGCCGCGACGACTTCGAAGGCATCCTCACGGAGAAGCCAGAGATCGGCATGGGGATCATCAAGGTTTTGACGCGGCGCTTACGAAACGCGATCCGTTAGATATCCACGCAACGACCGTGCTAGGTGTCCGCCCTCTTTCAGCACCAGAGGGAACATGTCTCGAGCGGCTGCCACCCCTACCCCACCCGCCTCCGCGCCAGATCGCATGCCGGTCGCCGAATCGATCGACACCCACCAGCCGTTCATCCCCGCCAGCGCCAACATCCCGGAGCTCACCCCGGTCACGCTGATCGTGGGCGCGCTGCTGGGGATCCTCTTCGGTGCCAGCTCGATGTACCTGGTGCTCAAGGTGGGTCTGACGGTGAGCGCGAGCATCCCGGTCGCTGTGCTCTCCATCACCATCTTCCGCGGCCTGTCTCACCTGTTCGGACTGCGCCGCGCGACGATCCTTGAGAACAACATCGTTCAGACCACCGGCAGCGCGGGCGAGAGCATCGCCTTCGGTGTCGGCGTGACGATGCCGGCGTTGCTGATTCTTGGCTACAACCTGGACGTCACCCGGGTGATCTTGGTCGCGGTGCTGGGCGGTCTGCTCGGAATCCTAATGATGATCCCGCTGCGCCGAGTCTTGATCGTGCGCGAGGCCAAGACGCTGGTGTACCCGGAAGGAACCGCGTGCGCCGAGGTGCTCATCTCGGGTGAGAAAGGCGGAACCACTGCCAAGACGGTGTTCGCGGGCTTCGGCGTCGGATTCCTCTTCAAGCTCTGCAACAGCGCGTTCGGTCTCTGGAAGGCCGTGCCCGAGAAGATCTTCGGCAAATGGTACGACGGCGGTGCGGTCGCGCTGGACGCGGCGCCCGAGATGCTGGGCGTGGGCTACATCATCGGCACTCGGACCGCGCTGATCATGGGCGCCGGTGGCGTGCTCTCCTCGTTGGTGCTGATCCCCGCGATCAAACTCTTCGGCAGCAACCAGACCTCTCCGCTGGCTCCCGCGACCACGCTGATTCGAGACATGGCGGTCGATGAGGTCTGGCACAACTACGTGCTCTACATCGGCGCTGGCGCGGTGGCCGCGGGCGGCATCATCTCGCTGTTTCGCTCTCTGCCCACCATCGTCGGGAGCGCGATCCGAGGCATCAAGAGCATCCGCGCAGCCCAGGGTGGCGCGACCACGGCCGACGTCCCCCGCACCGACCGAGACCTCCCGAGCTGGATTCTCTGGGTCGGCATGGCGTTCATCATCGTCGCGGCTTGGGCCGCTCCGGCGCTTGGCATCAACGTTCTGGGCGGACTGTTGATCGTCCTCTTCGGATTTCTCTTCGTCACAGTGAGCTCTCGCCTCACGGGCGAGATCGGCAGCTCGTCCAATCCGATCTCCGGAATGACTGTCGCGACGCTGTTGCTGACGTCGCTCATCTTCCTCGCGCTGGGCTGGGTCTCCGCGCCCTACAAAGTCACCGCGCTGTCGGTCGCGGCGATTGTCTGCATCGCCGCCTCAAACGGCGGAACCACCTCTCAAGATCTCAAGACGGGTCACCTCGTCGGCGCGACGCCTTCCAAACAGCAGATCGCGATCCTCGTCGGCGCGCTGGCCTCGGCGATCTGCATCGGCTTCGTGATCTTGCTCCTCAACGACGCGGGCACCGTGTTCGCCAAGCGCAGTTTCCCGGCGTTCCAGGTCGACGTCGCCACGCTCACCGAGCCGAAGGAGAAGCTCCGCGGACCGGACGCCGCGAACGATTCCGGCGAGTACCACGTCCTTCGGCTGCGTCAGCCCCAGGGCGACGTACCTGCCGGTAAGTACCTGGTCGATGACACGGGGCACATCAAGTACCTGGAAGATCCGGGCATCAACGGCAACCTCGCCAAGCGCGACAACGGCATGGACGTCACCAAGTACAAGGCGCCCAAGGCAACTCTGATGGCGCTGATCATCGACGGGATCATGGGCCAGACGCTGCCCTGGAGCCTTGTCTTGATCGGAGTGTTCATCTCGATCGTCTTGGAGCTCTGCGGACTTTCATCGTTGGCGTTCGCAGTAGGTGTTTACCTTCCCATGTCCACGTCGATGCCGATCATGATCGGCGGCATCGTGCGTTGGATCGCAACTGCGACGGCGAAGAAGAGGGTTTCCGACGCAGAAGCCGAGAGCGGCCCGGGAGTCCTCGCGTCCTCTGGAATCATCGCGGGCGGAGCTATCGGCGGAACGTTGATCGCTTTCATGTCCCTGTCCGATCGCTTGATGCAGGGCGTGAAATTCGGCGACGGCATCCCAGCGTTCGCGCAGAGCGACCTCGTCTCCTTCGTCCTCTTCCTAGGACTCGCGGCGTTCCTCTATGCCGTAGCGAACGAATACCTGCTTAAGCCCAAGATCGAAGCGTCCGGGCAAGAGATGCAGCCCTAGGTTTCAAACGTGACCAGCGCTGCGGATACGGAATTGAACCGTCAAGTCGAGGTGATTGCCCGAGGCACAAGCGAGCCTCCATTACAACTCTTAGAATGCGCCGCCGTCGAGTGAGGGTCCGGGCTCGACTGCGCCTGGGGTGTTGGGGCCTGTTCCGGTCTGCTCGGCGACTTTCTTCAGCTCTTTGAGCCCGCGCTGCAAGTTGTCGCTGATGATGTTCTGAATCATTCGTCGGAAGAAGCCGCCGGAGATGACTGGCAACGTACCTTCGTCAACCCAGGTCACCCGCGTCCCGGCGCCGTCTGGGCTGAAGGTCAGTGTGCCTTTGGAGACGCTCTCTTTCTCGACCAAGCGGTTCTCCACGGTCACGCCGATCTTCGGATCCGCTTGAGTGATCAGCAACTCACCGGTTCCCATCTTCGTCCCTTCCCAGCGCCACTTCGCCCCAACGCCCTCCTCTGGTCCGGAGAAGGTGTCTTTCACGGAGGCATCCGTCTCACGCGTGGTGATGGCCCATTCGGTCCAGCGGCGCGGATTCGCGATCAGCGGGTAGATGGTGTCCGCGGGCGCGGCGATGACTACGGACTGCTCGACGCGCCAATCGCGGGGCAGGAAGAAGCCCAGCGCGAGGAAGATGACGATGACGGCGACGAGGAAGCCGATGAAGATTTTCAGGACGCGCATGGGGGCGCGCATCCAAGCCGAGCCTCAGCCCGCTCGCAACAACTCCAGGCCGCGCTGAAAATCTTCGGGAAGCTCTGCTTCGAAGATCATGGGCTTTCCGGTTCTGGGATGCGGGAAGGCGAGCTTCCACGCGTGCAGGGCTTGGCGGCCGATCGCCTCTTGGGCCACCGCCGCGACGCCCTTGGCCTTTCGGCTCTTCCCGTACACCTCATCTCCTAAGAGCGGATGGCCGGCTTCGGCGAAGTGAACGCGGATCTGATGGGTGCGACCGGTGAGCAGCTCGATCTCGACGAGCGCCGCGTCGGTGAAGGCCTCAACGACCTTGTAGCGAGTGAGCGCCCGTTTTCCCTCGTGAAGCTTTCCGGTGAAGCGCTTGCGGTCCTTGGGATGGCGACCAAAAAATGTATCCATCTCCCCTGCTGGTTTCGGCTTGCCACTGACCAGCGCCAGGTAACGCTTGTCGACTTCGCGCGCCTTGAACGCACGCTGCAGCTCGGCGAGCGCCTTCTCGTTCTTGGCGACGACCAGACAGCCCGATGTGTCTTTGTCCAAGCGGTGCACGATTCCCGGCCGCAGCTCTCCGCCCACCCCGGTGAGATCTTTCACTTGGTGCAGGAGCGCGTTGACGACAGTGCCCGACCAGTTGCCCGCGGCGGGGTGCACGACCATGCCCGCGGTCTTGTCCAAGACGACGATGTCTTTGTCTTGGTGAAGCACGCGCAGAGGAAGATCCTCAGCCTGCGCTTCCACTGGCACCGGCGCGGGAATGCTCAGCGTGATCTCTTCCCCGCCCTTGAGGCGCAGCGCGGTCTTCGCGGGCAGACCTGACACGGTCACCTGCGCGTCTTCAATCAGCGCTTTGAGACGGGAGCGGCTCAGATCCGGAAAGATCAGAGCCAGGTACTGATCCAACCGCTCCCCGCGCGCCTCTGCGGGCACGCGGTGAAGGCGAGGCGAGGCCGCTACCAGATCTTCGACCTGATGTGTCCCTTCGAGCGCACGACGATGTCGACGATGGCGCGGTCGAAGAAGTTGGTGGTCGTGTACAGCTCCGGACTGACGCGGCTCTTGTAGAGCTCACGCCCCTCTTCGATCTCGTCCCTCAACACCTCGAAGAGGTTGTCCTGCTCAATCCCCTGGACGATCTTCTGCTCGTTGTAGAGCGAGACGTCCGAGGCAATCGCCCGGGCCAACCGCATGGCTTTGACTTTCTCTTCGTCGGTCATGTCCCCAAGTTTCTAGGGTCGGCCCGGGGCGGCGTCAACGTTCTCACTGTGAGCCTTTGTGCCGCTGCACCAGACCCAGGTAACTCTTGGACACCCGAATCGCGTCCAGGCCGAATTCTCGACTGATGCTGGTGAGGAAGCCGCGCAGGTACACCGTCGCAGGTAGGGCGTCGTAGCGGTCGGCCTCGATGTTCTCCAGGTGCTTCAGGCTGATTCGCGTCTTGTCCGCCAGCTGCTGGATGTTCAGGCCGCGGGACTTGCGGATCTGCCGCAGGAGCTCGCCATTGAACTCAGCGTCCGGCGGGATGTCCAGCATCCGCGGCCGGGCTTCACTCGAGGGCGTCCCCGCTCGCGCGCGCACCTGCGCCAGCGCCGTCTCCGCCAACGGGATCGCGTTGTCTGAGGCGATCTGCTGCGCATCCTTCTGCAACGAGCGCAGTCCGCGACGAGCAGGAGAAGGAGGAATCGGCTCGGACGCGGGGCGCGGGGTGATCAACACGGGCCCACCGTCCGACATGATGACGCGCTCCATGCGAGGCGCAGGTGCCGGCTGCGGCGTCTCGCGCACAGCGTCCATCGCAGCGTCCGGAGGCGGCAAACGAATCACCGGCAAACCTTCAGGCAACGTGTCGCGCGGCAACGCTTCGGGGCGCAACGCCAATTCGAGCGACGCGATCACCCGATCTCGCATCTGCGACGGCGGAGGAATGGGGACAGGCGCGGTGTTCGTGCGCTGAGTGTCGTCGACCCCACCGGCGGGCTGTTCGGGCGGGGACGCCTGAACGTTCTTGCCTTCCTCCGCCTCGGCTCGAGGTTCGACGCTCGCTCCGTTCGGTGGCTGAGCTTCGTCCTGAGTCGCAGAGGCTTCGGCGAGAGACCCACTGTCTCCAACACCTTCCAAAGGGTGTTCATCGGCTGCGGTCTCGCCCTGAACAATCACCTGTTCGGAAAGGGGCTCGTGCGAAGCAACCTCACCCTGAGAACGCGCGTCTAAATCTGGTTCGTTGGCCGGCGCAGAGGTCTCGACCAACCGATACGCCTGAAACAGAGACGGCATCGGCTCGTACGGCTCTTCAACCTCAGCAGGTGGCTGAGCCTCGGACGCACGCTCTTCCCAGGTCGCGTCGGGCGACATCTCCCCGAAACCTCGTGACGTGGTCTGGACACCAACCATTTCCGAGTGAACAGGCGCGACCGCGGCAAGCTGCTGGTCGTAGTTCACGCGCAGCTTGGGATCGCTCAGCACCTCGAACGCCTGCTTCAACCGAGCGCGCAGGACCTCCACTCGCTCGGGGTCTTCCAGTGCATAGAGGGCAACGGAATCCGGTGCGTACACTTGCTCCGCGCGCAGAACCGCGGCGAGGATCTCGTCTTCAGAGGCGGACGGCGAGATCTCCAGAAGCTCGTAATACGACTGTTCCTCGAACGGCTTCATGTCGTGCGGGCCTGGCCGCTCTCAAGTGCCATCAACGAATCCGCCACCGAGAGCAGTGCCCGCGCCGCAGTGGACCCGGGTTGCTCGAGAAGAATGGGCCGCTTTTTCCGCACCGCACGCCATGCTTCGTCGTCGTATCCAATGGCCCCCAAGTAGTCCATTTCCAAGCCGAAGAACTTCTTCCAAGCGGCACAAACCGCGGTCCCCACCGCCTGGTCGGCCGCTGTTCGGGCTTGGTTTACGATCAAACGCGCGCGGAACGCCTTCAGCGCGCCCTCCACTTGAGCACCGATGACCGGGTTCATCGACTTCACCCGCGCCACGAACTCATGGGGTGTCTTGATGGCCCCTTCCTTCGTGGAGAGCGCGGACGTGATCTGTTCCGGGATCCCGAACTGCTCCTGGGCATTTTGAAGCCGGCGGAAAAAAGCGGCCTTCACGAACCGGTACGCGTTCTCGATCGACGTCGGCTCGGGCATCAGCACCAGGATGCCGTGGTCGGCGACCAACCAGAAGTCGAGCGTGTGAAAGCTGGTACCCGCGCCGAGATCCAAAATGACGTAGTCGACCTCCAACCCCTGCACGCCCTTCACCAGCTTCTGCTTCGCTTGGTACTTCGGATTCGCCGCGTCCAGAACGTCGTTCGCGCCCGCGATCAGCGAGAGGTTCTCCACACCCGACGGCACGCGAAGCTGCTCCAGCGTAACGCCCTTCTTGTGGATGTAATCCGAGAGCGTGACCGTCGGATGCGGAACGCCCAGGCATGTGTGCAGGTTCGCGCCGCCCAGATCGACGTCGATCAAGATGACCCGGTTGCCCCTCTGGGCGAGCGCGATGCCCAAGTTCGCGGAGACGAGTGTCTTGCCGATGCCGCCCTTGCCGCCGCCCACCGCGATGATGCGGCGACCGCGCCGTTTCTTGATCAATCCAGGCGGCAACGACACGGCGGTCTTCGCCGACTCTTCCTTCTGACCCAATGGGACCCGCGCGAGCTCGATCACGACATTCCTGCCCAACGAACGGCTGCGACTGAAGTGCGGCGCTGACGATGAATGCTACTCGTCGAGCAGCTCCACGTTCCAGTACGAGACCTCCGTGAGGGTAAGGAACGGGCAACCACTCTCAATACGTGACCCGCTGGCCGCTCCCCGGGACGAACGGAGTCCAGCGTGGGCGAACCGGCTTCTTCAGGAGCTTCATGGATGCTTGTTCCGGCGTGCGCCCACCCTTCTTCAGGTTGCAGTCGCGCAGGGAGCTCAGGGAGCGGGAGCTGACGGCCGCGGAACTGACACGTGTCCACGTCACGCGCGTAGAGGTTGAGCCGTGAAAGGCGCACGCGCCCCTTTGGCAAATACTCGTACCCGGAGAGTACGACCACGTGATTGAGAACTGGCCAGAGGCATCGCACCACCGCCCACCTGGGAGAGAAAGGAGTCCATTCGCGCATCAATGCTGCGCCGCTTCATGCAGCTCAGCAGTGTGTCATCCGGCCACCGCTCGTTCATGAAGGCGGTGCTCGTTCAAGCACAACGCACGGAGAAGGTCCTAAATCACCGCTTGCTCGTGACCGTGTTTGACGGTGGACGGCGTTGATAAAGCGTCCGCTTGCTCGTGACGGTGCTCGACGGTGGACGGCGCTGATAGAGCAGCTGATACGTGTTGTATGAACGAAGCACGCGCTTCACAGAGCCACGCGTCTCCGCGATGGGGATCTCTTCCACCCATTCGTCGATCTCGAGTGACGGTTTGTCCTGCCGCCAGCGCTCCACCGCGTGCGATCCCGCGTTGTAGCTGGCCACCGCGTAGATCTTGTTGTTGTTGAACTTCTTGAGCAGCGATCCGAGCTGCCAAGAGCCGAGCCTGATGTTGATGTCGGGCACGAGCAGCGATGCCACCGTCACACCCTGCATCTTTAGCTGCCGCGCCACTGCCTTGGCCGTCGTCGGCATCAGCTGAGT
>JBQTKE010000540.1:0-2625 GCA_052386435.1 Myxococcaceae bacterium | reverse complement strand
CAGCTGATGTTGATCAGCGATCCTCAGCTCATCTCTGGTTTGCAGCTGCAGAACAACTTGTTCCTCACGTTGAATTACGACGTGATTCCCGCGAAGAAGGCCCCGCCGGTGAAGGACGCGCTCCAGGCCGCGCAGGAAGCGGCGACGCTCGCGGAAGAGAAGGCGAAGATGGCGGAGGAGCGCGCGAGGGCTGCGGAGGAGAATCTGCGCAAGGCTCAGGAGGCTCAGCCCGCTGCCCCGGAGGGAACTCCCGCGCCGACGCCGTAACAAGGCCGCAGAATGCAGAGTGTGTATGGCCTGACCCGCTGCGACTGAGCACAGGCGTTCGCGGTGAGTCGAACCTGCCTAGTCGACTGAGCAATTCAGCCGAGCTCAATCGAGCTAAACCAAGGATCTTGTTCGATCGACGACTGGGCACTCAGCTTGCTATGCGGATCGTGCCCAACGTCGGGCCACCAACCGCAGCTCGAGGTCGCAAAATGTCCACACGCCCCGTCGGTTCCGCCCCTGCCGCTAACGTTGCTGGGCCTCCCAAGCAGTCGCCGCTCCCCAAAGAGGATCAGGCGCGTTTGGCGGAGGGCGCCCGTGATCAGCGAGAAGCGTTCCAGGCAAACCAGAGCAAGCTCCAACCGCAGGACCAGTCCAAGTTCAAGCAGGTGGAGAACAAGCTGAAGAACTACGAGGCCAAGTTTAACGCTGGCACGGCCACGGAAGGGGATCGCCAAGGCTATCTCCAGGCTCAGCAAGAGTCGGCGGGCATGCTCGCGCGCGCCAGCCGCTAACGCGGAAGGTCAGGCTGACCTCTTTCGCTGTGCCTTGACCGGGCTGTTGACCGGCGCGCGTCCTCCCCGGCCAAGTCGACGCGGTTCACTCAAGGACATGCGTCGCGCGGCCAAACGCGGTTACAGTGCGTCGCCATGAACCGACTCCTCTTTGCGGCGGCAGTGGCTTTGCTCGGCGCGGCCTGTGGTCCGGCCAGCTTCAACACCACGGTGAAGGGACAGGCGACGATTCAGGGCGATCCGAACGGGTTGCTCGGAATGTTCGCGGCGTTCCCCGGTCTCAGCGGCTTCAGCAAGATCGACTTCAACCAAGATCAAGAGTTCAGGAACCAGGGCGTGAAGAAGGAGAACGTCACGTCGGTGAAGACGACGAAGATTCTTCTCACCATCACCAACCCGACCGACGGCGACTTCAAGTTCCTCGACCAGCTGCAGTTCATCGCCAAGTCAGACGGACTCGCGGACGTGGTCGTCGCGGAGAAGACGGGCATCTCCTCGCTCCCTGCGTCGACCACTCTGGAGATGGACGTGAAAGACGTGGAGCTGCAGCCCTACGTGACCGCCCCCTCGATGACGCTCTCCACGGCGGGGAGGGGCGGCTAACCCAAGAAGGAGACGACGCTCGAAGCGGCGGTCGATCTCAAGGTGAGCTTCAAGCTGTTCTGAGCTCACCGCAAGGACTTGGCGCGCGCTTCCATTTCCTTCGCGCGCTTCCCCAGCTCATTCGCCAAACCAGAGAGCCGCTTGCGCTGCTGCTCCAGCGCGCCCAGGTCATCGAGCTCTTCCGCCTCAATTCGGAAGTCACCCTGCGAGCGCCCGAGGAACGGCTGGCCCGTGGCATGGCTTCGTGGATTGCTCTCCGCCGCAGTGGGCGCGACCGAGGGCCCACCTCCGCTCGTGCTGGGACTGGACGGGTTAGGAGCGGTGATTGGTGCAGCTCCTCCCGGGGCCGATGGCGCGCCAGCGGACTCGACGGCCGCAGGAGAATCGCCTTTGGAAGCGGGCGACCCCTCCGCATTGTCACCCTGAGCGGTCCCGCGCGCACCCTGGCCGCTCGGCACCGGGACAGTCAGACGCAGCCGGCGATCCGACTCATCGAACATGGATTCATCCGCGGCGAAGTCATTCATCCGACGATCCAGCTCATGCTCTTCACGCACGTCGCGGATCCGCCGCTCCAGCGCGGCCAACTCCCGCTTCACCTTGTCCTGGTTGTCGCGAAGAAGATCCGCCTGCTCCAACAGATCCTCCGGATCATCACTGGGCGCACGCTGATCCAACGCCGGAACCAACGCCGCGGGGAGCTGCGCGCTCACGCGATCCCGCTCGGCACGCATCTTTCGCATCGACTCCAAGGTCGCTCGCCGACCCGCGCGATCCGACGCTGGCAGCGCGTCGTACCGTTGGCGCGTTTCCAGCAGCGCCTGCGACAGCGCGTTGAGCAGCGCCACGTTCTGCTTCTGCGCCTCACCCTCCGCCATCGCGAGCGACTGCGCGAGCGTGGTCAGCACCCCCGAAAGCTCCTGAGATCGCCGGAGCGCCGTCTCCAGCTCGCCCGCCCGGAGGACCTTCCGCTCCGCCTTCATCGCTCCAATGCGCGCCGCCAGTCCATTGAGCTCCATCCGCTGCGACTGCTGTTGCGCGCGGATCTGAACCACCCGCTCCCTCGCTCCTGCCGCTCCTGCACGCAGGCTCTCCAAGGCAGAGGCCCCCAGCGCCGGCGAGGCCATAGCCACCAACACGCACAGGAGGAGAGAGCGGGAAAGCATCCGAAGGTTCACAAAAGCAACGTGCTTGCCAGAGGACAGGACCACGACGCTGTGGGCCAAGCGTCAGAACATGA
>JBQTKE010000539.1:0-1919 GCA_052386435.1 Myxococcaceae bacterium | reverse complement strand
CAAGTCCCTTCGCTTCAAAGCGGCGCGGCGCTTTGAAGAGCGGCACGAGAAGCGTCACCACAAAAGCCGTAAGCACTAGCCGCAAGAACGTCGCGTCGTTCGGAGGCAGGGTTCCGCGTGGACCTTGCCCTCTGGAGGTGCTAGGCAACCCGGCCCGCGCCAGCGCCGGACCGCCGTCGAATGCCCTCTGAAAACGCCCACATTCGTAACTTCAGCATCATCGCCCACATCGATCACGGCAAGTCGACGCTCGCGGATCGGTTGCTCGAGAAAACCGGAACGCTGTCTAAGCGTGAGTCCCAGGCGCAGTTCCTGGACAACATGGACATCGAGCGCGAGCGCGGGATCACCATCAAGGCTCAGTCGGTCCGCATGGGCTACACCGCGAAGGACGGGCAGAAGTACGTCCTCAACCTGATCGACACGCCGGGACACGTGGACTTCGCGTACGAGGTCAGCCGTTCACTCGCCGCGTGTGAGGGTGCGCTGCTGGTCGTGGACGCGACCCAAGGCGTGGAAGCGCAGACGCTGGCCAACGTCTACATGGCGTTGGATCACAACCTGGAAGTCATCCCCACCATCAACAAGATCGATCTCCCCAGCGCGGACGTGGAGCGCACGCGGTCTGAGATTGAAGACGTGATCGGGATGGACGCGTCCACCGCGGTTCCTGTCTCCGCGAAGGAAGGAATCGGGATCGAGGAGCTGCTCGAATCGGTGGTGAAGCTGATCCCTCCACCCAAGGGCGAGCCGAGCGCGCCGCTGAAAGCGCTCATCTTCGACAGCTGGTACGACAACTCCCGCGGGGTGGTCATGCTGGTGCGCGTGCTGGAAGGCACGTTGGCGCTGAAACAGAAGATCATGCTGTGGAGCAACAAGAAGAAGTTTGAAGTCCAGGAGTTGGGTGTCTTCGCGCCGTTTTCGCGTCCGGTCCCTCAGCTCATGGCCGGCGAAGTGGGCGTGCTGGTGGCCAACGTGAAGGAGTTGGCGGACGCGAAGGTCGGCGACACCGTGACCGAAGAGCTGCGTCCCACCGACGCGCCTTTTCCAGGCTTCAAAGAAGTGAAGCCGATGGTCTTCTCCGGCATCTTTCCCATCGACTCCGCGGACTATGAGAACCTTCGCGACGCGCTGGTGAAGCTGCGCCTCAACGACTCCGCGTTCACGTACGAGCCGGAAGTGTCGACCGCGCTTGGCTTCGGGTTTCGCTGCGGCTACTTGGGCCTGCTCCACATGGAGATCGTCCAGGAGCGGCTGGAGCGCGAATACAACCTGTCGCTGATTACGACCGCGCCCTCCGTGGTGTACCGGGTCTTCACGGTCAAAAAGGAAGAGCTGCGGATCGACAACCCGGCGAAGCTGCCGGCTCAGCAACACATCGAGCACCTGGAAGAGCCGTTACTCACTTGCCACATCCACGTGCCCAACGATTACTTGGGCGCGATCCTGAAGCTCTGCCAGGATCGGCGCGGCGTCCAGAAGGACATCAAGTATCTGGGCTCGTCCGGTCAGCGCGTACAGGTCACGTACGACATGCCGCTGTCCGAAGTGGTCTTCGACTTCTTCGACAAGCTCAAGTCGGTGACCCGCGGCTACGCGTCTTTGGACTACGAGCTCGCGGGTTACGTCGAAGCGGACCTGGTGAAGCTGGACATCCTCATCAACGGTGAAGCGGTCGACGCGCTCTCCGTGATCGTCCACCGCGATCGCGCGTATCAGCGCGGCAAGGACATCTGCGAGAAGCTCAAGGGCGTCATTCCCAAGCAGATGTACGAAGTGGCGATTCAGGCCGCGATCGGGTCCAAGGTCATCTCTCGCGAGACCATCTCCGCCATGCGCAAGAACGTGCTCGCCAAGTGCTACGGCGGCGACATCAGCCGCAAGCGCAAGCTCTTGGAGAAGCAGAAGGAAGGAAAGAA
>JBQTKE010000538.1:0-9625 GCA_052386435.1 Myxococcaceae bacterium | reverse complement strand
CTCTCAGAGCCAAGCCCGCAGATTCGTGAACGCGCACGGGGGCTCTTCCGTCAGGCACAGCCGATGCAAATCGTCGTGCAGCACGGGAGGTTCACGGTCATGTCAGCGTGGGTTCGGGTGGTTTGGGCGACGGCGGTCTTGGTGATTCCAGGTGGGTTCTTACTCTTGATGGCGTTCCTTTTCGGACGGACGGTCCACCAGCGTTACCTCCAGCTCATCGACTCGCGCCAAGGCGAGCCCATCTCTTTCGTGGAGGTCGTGGCGGGGATTCATTTCAAGGATGTCTTGAGGGAAGCCAGAGCCATGTAGCAAGGTGCCCGCCCTTCACGGGATGGGCGCATGAAACACGCGGCTTCTTAAGCAAGAGTGTCTGTGGCGGTTCGTCGGACAGCCTGGATCTGGGCGCCAAGTCGAGCAGCACCGCATGTTCGCCACGAGCGTCGACGGTCAGCTGTCGATCTTTCGGTGTTCAGCGGAGCGATTGGAAACACCGTCATGGGAACCCGCCAGTAAGTGATCCCTACTTGTCGAGCTCGTCGACCAGCTTGGTCCAGTCGGCCTCGCCGTCGGTGTTGACCTGCATCACCACGGTGCGGTCTTCGTCGGTGAGGTCCTCTATCGGGCGCGACTCGGGCTGTTTCTTCGGAGGGTCAGCCTTGGCCGCGCTCCGAGGTATCGCCGGGGCCGGCGCGCGCTTGGGCTCTGGCGCGGGCGGGACGGTGGGGTTGACGGAAGGGAAGTCTCCCTCGGACTTTGCAGCGGGGCGGGCGGGCGCGAGTTTTCCGGCAGCGGAGGGACGCGCGCTCTTGTAGCGGGCCAGCTCCAGCTCCACGACCTTGAGCGCCTTGCTCTTCTCCTGAACCGACTGCTGCAGCCGGGCCAGCTCTTGCGCCTTGAGCTGATCGCGCCGCTCGTTGTCCGCCTTCTGCTTGCCGGCCAGATCCTCCAGCTCCTTGAGGTGGCGCGCTTCGATCTCTTTGCGATCTTTGACCGCGACGTTCAGCTTGGTAGCGGCCTCGTTGGCGCGCGCGTCCGCGGCGGAGACCTTCGCCAGCAGCTCCTTTTCCGCGCGTGCCTTCCCGCCGGCGGCGTTCTCCACGGCGAGCTCCAGCTCTTGAATCTTCTTGGTGCGCAGCGCGACCTGCGCTTGGAGATCTCTGAGCTTCGCCTCCACTTCGGCCACCTTGGCGTCCCGTTCCTGAACGAGCTGCGCGCTGCGACCTTCGGCCTTGGTGACCTTGGCGTTGAACTCGTCGGTCTGCCGCTTAAGCTCCGCCTTCTGCTGCGTGAGCAGACCGGTCAGCTCCTGCACCTTGACGAGCTGTCCGTTGAGCTGTGCGGTGACGGTCTCCCGAACCTTGTCGCGCTCGGCCACTGCTTGCGCCTGAGCTGCCTTCGCGCTCTGCACTTGATCCGTCCGTTCGACCAGCTCGCCCTTCACCGCTTCCAATTCGCCCACGGACGCAGAGAGACGCTTGTTGAGCTCGTCCATCCGCCTCCTGCTCTCTTCGCTGAGGCTCCTGAGCTTGAGGTCGGTCTGTTTGAGCTGTTCCGTCTTGGCGGCCACTTCGCGGGTGAGCGATTCGGTCTGGCGCTGCTTCTCGGTCGTAATCGTCGAGAGCTTGTGCTGCGTGTCGGTGAGCTCCTTGGTCTTGGTCGCCACCTCGTTCTGCAGAACGTCTTCGCGGCGCTGCGACTCTTCGCTCAAGGTCTGCAGCCGCTCTTCCAGATTCGCGCTGTTGTTCTCCGCCTGCGCCAGCTGCGAGGTGAGCTGGGTGAGCTCCGCGACGCGCGCACCCAGCTCTTGCTTGAGGCCGCCGATCTGATCGTTGAGATCGGTGGACGTCGCTTCAAGCTGCTCGCGGGTGTTGTCACGTTCCGCGGTGAGCTGCTGCACCGCCGCGTTGCTCTCTTCTTGCAGCTTCTCCAAGGCGGCGTGCTCCGCTTCGAAGTTGCCGGTCGCTTCAGAGAGCTCGGCGCGGAGTTGGCCAATCTGCCCAGAGAGCTGCTCTTCCTGCTCGGCCTTCGCCTGCAGCGTCCCTTCTAAAGTCTCCCGGGTCTGGGCGAGCGCGCCTTCGGTTAGAGCGAGCTGCTGTTGAAGCTGCGCGAGACGCTGCTCGCGATCCGCGACGGTGGCGGTGAGCCCGGCGACTTCCTTCTCGAAGTCCGCCACGCGCTCGTTGAGCTGGACGACGGCGCGATCGGCGGTGATCAATCGTTCGGTGAGCTCTTGCTCCTGCCGGTCCTTCGCTTCGTTGACCGCGGTCAGCTCGGAGTTGAGCTCCTGCTCGCGTTCCGCCAGCTGCTGCTTCGCGGCTTCGACTTCGCCTTCCAGCGCCCCAATCTGCTCCAGCTTCTGCTGGATCTGCCCGTTGAGCTCCGTCTCCTGCTGCTCACGTTCGGCGTTCGACGTGGCCAGGTTCTGCTCGAGGCCGGCGATCTTGGCGTCGCGTTCGGCGAGCCGGCCGGTCATCGTCTGAGCGATCCCGTCGCGCTGAATGCGCAGGTCCTCGCGCTGCGCGGTGATCCCTTCGAGTTCCTTCTCCAGCTCCGCGATCTGCTGGGCGCGCTTCGCCTCGAGGTCGGCTTTCTCCTGCGAGAGGCGCTGCACATCCGCGTCCAGTCCGGAGCCGCGCTCTTCCGCGGCGCCTAACCGGGCCTCCAAGCTGCGCACCGTGCTGTCGCGCTCCTGACGGGTCTTCTCCAACTCGCCGGACTGCGTGTTGTAGTCCGTTTCCCACTGGGCGTAGCGCTGGTCGCGCTCTGCGACGGTGTTCGCCAGCAGCGTCTGGTTCTTCTCGAGATCGCCCTTGAGCGAGGTGAGGTCTTGATTCCGCGAGGAAACGGTCTCGATCAACTTCTGCTCACGGACCTCGAACTCGAGCGTGGCGACGCCGTGCTCTTTCTCCAGCCGGTCAATCTCCGCGCGCGCCCCCGAAAGCTCATTCGCTTGGCGTGTCAGCTCTTCTTCTCGAACCGCGATCTCCTTGCGGAGGACGTTGATGTCCTTCTCTTTCGAGGCGACGACCTCGATCAGGTCTTTCTCGGTCGCGAACTTTTGGAGGAGGAGATCATCGACGGTGGCGCCGTGCTCCTTCTCCTTCTCGATCATTCCTTGCTGCGCTTCGTTGAAGCGGCGCAGGAGATCGTCCACCTGCATCTTCAGGCCCTGCAGCTCCACGTCCTTCTCGTGGACACGATCTTCGACAGAGAGCAGCTCGCGCTCTCGGACGCTCCAGATTTCAGAGAGGCGGGCGATCTGCGATTCACGGCCCTTGAGCTCTTCACGCAGGAGCTGAACCTTGCCTTCAGGCGTGCCCATCAGATCGCGTCGCAGGGGGGGACGCTTGGCCTGACGGGATTCCGCGAGCAGCTCTGCTTTGCGATCGGCGATCGACTGAAAGGCGCGATCCAAGAACGCGCGGTCGTCGTCGGTGATAGCGCTGCGGCGTTCGCGCTTGGGGAGCTTGGGAGGTCCGCCCGCGGAGGTCCGAATGGGCGGCGGCGCCATCTGTTGCGAGGGAGGCCGCGGGCTGCCCGCGAGCGCGCCGTCAATCGACGCGTCCATCTCATCTTGATTGGTATTCACCGGAACGATCCCTGCGCTCATTTGTGCGAGCTCGCCCATGTCGAAGGGGATGTGGAGGTAACCGTCGGCGGCGCCAGGACTCTGCGAGTGCTGGTAGAGCCCTTCATGCGCCACGTCCGACGAGAGGATCAACACCCGAAGGTTCTGTCCGAACTTGCCTTTCTTGATCTGCCCGCAGAGCACAAAGCCGGATTGATCCGGCAGCTCCGCGCGCACCACCACGAGATCCGGCCGGCGCTTTTCCAGCTCGCGCTGCGCATCCGCCGCCGTGGGAGCCGTCGCCGTCTGGTACCCGGCACCCTTGAGCACGGACGCCATGGAGAGGGCAAAGTCGTTCTGGCTTTCGACGATGAGGACGCGGCGATCCATGGGTCCCTAAGAGGCAGAAAAGCTCAGAGAAATTCGAGACATCCTACTTGGCCAACCCGCGCACTGGAAAGCAAGCGTGCGGGCATTTCACGCAGGAGCGCGCTGCGAAGGTGGGAAAGTGAATGCGTCAGCTTTCGACCGTCTCTGGCGGTGGGTCGTCGCGCCCGGGGAAATTGGTGGGAGGGGTATGTCGCGCAAAGTGCGTCCCTTCAGGCGGGCAGTAGCCCCAGACGAGCTGCGCCAGCCAAGGGTCCAGCTTGCCGTCCGTCAGCGCGACGGGCTCGGGTGCGTCGGTCCCCTCCATCAGCCCCTCGCTGCTGATGATCTCATCCTGAACGTCGTCCAGCGGCTCGAGGGTAGGTGCGCGCGGCACGACGTGCTCGCCGGTGCTCCCAGACTGACGGCCCCAAGCCTCCGGGAGGTCCGGTCGCATCGGCCGCCGCAGGGGAGGCGGGGCGGCGGTGGGGAATCGGAAGCCGGGGATCGTGAGCGCAGGATCCGTCGCCGCTTGATCGCGCGGCACGATCCTCAGAGTGGGAGTGGCGGTCAAGGGCGCGAAGTCGGGCTCTTCGCCGTTCGCGCTTCGGTCGCCGCCCAACAGCTCCGCGTAGAGTCGCAGCAATGCCGCGCTCTGCGCTGCCGGCGCCAACCACTGCTCCGCATGGGCACGTCCCGCCGCACCCATCGTCTCGCGCAGCGCGGGTTGAGTGGCCAGCTCGACCAACTGTTTCGCAAGCGCTTCAGCATCTCCGACCGGGAAGAAGCGCGACGCATCTTCCGGACAGAGCTCACGGCAGAGCGGCAAATCGGAGGCGAGGATCGGCCGTCCCGCTCCGAGCGCTTCGCTGATCTCCGCCCCTGCGCCGCCCTGCATTCGGTTGCGCGCGCAGTCCGCCAGTGGCGCCACGCAGAGATCGTGCTCCGCCCAGAGCGCAGGCAGCGCGTCTGCGGCGACCGGATCGCGGAGCTCCACCACGTCCTCAATCTGGTGTTCGGCGATCAGCTTGCGAAGCAGGTCGGGCCGCACGGGACCAACAATCGTCAGTCGCGCCTGCCCGCGCGCCCTGGCCATCGCTTCCAGCAGCGTAGGCATCCCTTGCCACGGGAGGTAGCTGCCCAAGTACAGCGCCCGCATCGGCGTGCGGTTGGGAAGGGTTCGTTGAGCCAGCGGGTACTCGGAGAGCTGCGCCGCGGTTCGCAGCACGCGGATCTGATCGCCGGAGACGCCCAGCTTCTCAATGTAGCGGCGAGTGAGCTCTGACCCGGTGACCACGCGCTGGGCGTTCATCAGGCAGAACAGCTCGCGGCGCCGCAAACGCGCCAGCACCGTGAGGTCCGAATCTCCCGGCGCTTCCATCGAAGGAAACGAGATCGCGTCGTAGACCAGCTTGAACCTCGCCTTGCCCGCGACCTCGCATAGACCGTAACCGCCAAAGGGATCCGTGAAATGCGCGACCGCGTACTCTTCGCTGTCGACCTGTCGCCGCACCGCGCGGTCGAAGGTGTCGACTTGGGACGCGTGATCGCCGCTGCCCACGGGAACGCGTAGCAGCCGCGCGCCTGCGTATTTTTCGATATGAGAGTGGTCCGGCGTCTTCGTTGATAAGACGACAACTTGATAGTGCTTGCTGGCAGCGCGAATCAAAGACGTGAGCCGTCGCGAGGCGCCACTCGGCGAAGGGACCACGTCGAACGTGCAGAAGAGAAGTCGGGGCTGCTCGCTCAAGTCGCTCGCAAACATAGCGCGGTCTGGCGCTGGACACGTCGCTTTCAAGCCGGTTGACCGTCTTGACGCGGGGGCCTAAAGCCGGCCATTCGATATGGAAGACCTCATGAAGCTGTCATTGCGAGAGCTGCGTGATCTGGCCCGCAAACACCTGGGAAACCACGAGGCGCGCTTGAAGACCCGCGAAGATCTGGTGAAGGCGCTGAAGGGCGCGGTTGTAGGGACACTGGAGAAGGCGGTGGACACGGCGCTCCGAGTGGCCGCTCCACCTTTGGAGAGAAGAGTGGACAACCGGCCCACCGCGCCGCCTGCTCTCGAGCCGCGTCCCGCTGAACCGGTGAGTGAAGGGTTCTTCGTGGCGAAGGTCGCGGGCGAGAACGAAGCGCGCCGCCATCACATGACCGAAGAGCAAGCGCCATCGGTCTACGACGCGGGCAAACCTTCGGACGTGTACGACGAGCATTTGGGTGAGCTGCCCGATCGCTACGGCGAGGACTCGGTCCTCTTGCTTCCGCGCGATCCGCACACGCTCTACGTGCTCTGGGATTTCAAGGACGAGACCCGCAACGCGGCGGCGCAGGGGCTTCGAAATCCGCGTGCGGTGCTTCGGGTGTTCGACAACGGTCACCCGGTCCGGGATGTGGAGCTCGCGCTGGAGCTGAAGAGCTACTACCTGCACGACGTCACCCCGGGCCGGATGTACCGCGTGGAAGCGCATTTCGTTGGCGAGGACGGACAGAGTCAGCGGATCAGCGGCCCCAGCAATTCGGTGGCGCTGCCGAGCGAAGGGCCTTCTTCCAACACGGAAGTGCGGTTCTTGCGCATCCCGTGGGGACTGCCGCTCTCCCGTCTCAAAGAGTTTCTCAGGGACGGCCGCGCGCGTATTGGCGCGTACCTGGGCGAACGAAAATTCCTGGAGCAGCGCCGCAGTGAGGGGCCGTCCAGCGCGACGCTGCATGATCTCTTCTCCGCAGGGGAGCGCGGCTGGACGTCGTCACCGCGCTCGGGACGGGGTCGCTAGCCCATGCAGGGATCGCTCTTCCTGGTTCTTCACGCGCACCTGCCGTTCGTGCGCCACCCGGAGTACGACGAGTTTCTCGAAGAGGATTGGCTGTACGAAGCGATCTCCGAGACCTACTTGCCGCTGCTGGGTGTCTTCGACCGGCTGGCGGGAGAAGGCGTCCCGTTCAAGCTGACGATGACGCTCTCACCGACGTTGGTGAGCATGCTCCGCGACGAGCTGTTGATGTCGCGTTACGCGCGGCGGCTGGATTCGCTGTGTGAGCTGGCGGACAAAGAAGTTCACCGTACGCAAGGAGACGCCGCGTTCTCCAAGCTGGCGCACTTCTACCGCGAGCACCTCTACGATCTGCGCCGCGCGTTTCATGACCGGTATCAGCGCGATCTCGTCGGCGCGTTCCGCCGGCTGCAGGACGCGGGACATCTGGAGATCATCACCTGCTGCGCCACCCACGGCTTCCTTCCGCTGATGCAGCAGACGCCCCAAGCGGTGCGTGCGCAGATCTCCGTGGCGGCCGCGCACTACCGTCAGCAATTCGGGCGCGACCCCAACGGCATCTGGTTGGCGGAGTGCGGCTTCTATCCAGGCGTCGAGGAGTACTTGGCGCAGGAGAACATTCGCTTCTTCTTCGTCGACACCCACGCGATCACCGACGCCAACCCACGTCCGATGTTCGGGGTGTACCAACCGGTTTTCACACCGGCTGGGGTCGCTGCGTTCGGGCGCGATCCGGAGAGCTCGCAGCAGGTGTGGAGCGCGGAGTTTGGTTACCCGGGTGATGCCCTCTATCGGGAGTTCTACCGGGACGTGGGTTGGGACCTGGACTACGACTACGTGCGGCCCTACATCCAGGCGACAGGGCAGCGGAAGAACACCGGGCTTAAGTACTACCGGATCACCGGGAAGACCTCGCACAAGGAGCCGTACGATCCGGGCGCCGCGCGCGAACGGGCGGCGGTGCACGCGGGGAACTTCATGTTCAACCGCCAGAAGCAGTTCGAGCACCTCTTCTCGCAGCTGGACGGTCGAGCGCCCGCGGTAGTCGCCCCGTACGACGCGGAGCTCTACGGTCACTGGTGGTTCGAAGGGCCGATGTTTTTGGACTACTTCATTCGAAAGAGCGCTTACGACCAGAAGGTCTACAAGCTCTCCACCCCCGCGGAGTACCTTCAAGAAAATCCGGAGCATCAGCTGGCGACGCCTCCGATGTCGTCGTGGGGCGAACGCGGCTATGCCAACATGTGGCTGGACGGCAGCAACGACTGGATCTACCGGCACCTCACCCACTGCGCGAACAAGATGGTGGCGCTGGCCCGCGACTTTCCTGACGCGAACACCTCGCGGCGACGGGCGCTGAACCAGGCGGCGCGCGAGCTGCTGTTGGCGCAGGCGTCGGACTGGGCGTTCATCATGAAGACTGGGACGATGGTCGACTACGCCGTGCGCCGCACCAAGGAGCACGTGCTGCGCTTCCTGCGGCTGCACGACCAGATCCGCTGCGGCCAAATTGACGAAGGCTGGCTCTCGTATGTGGAGAGCAAGAACAACGTCTTCCCGGAGCTGGATTACCGCGTCTACCAACCCTGACCGGTTAGCATGGGCGGCCTGTGACGTTGCCCAAGCAAAAGGCCGCGCGGTTGCTCTCCCAGGCCCGCGCGCTGCTTCAAAGAGGAGACACGGCTCAAGTCGAGCGGATTGCCGCGCAGCTGCTGGGGGAGTCGAAGCTGGACCCGGGGCCAATCCTCGCGCTGCGTGCCGAAGCGCGGCTCGCTTCGGGGCAAGACGGCGTCGCCAGCTACCGAGAAGCGCTTCTAGCCCATCCCGATGATCCCCATCTGAATGTGGGGCTCGCCAACGCGCTCGTGCGTCGAGGAGATCCCGCCGCTGCGGTGCCGCTGTTCGCCAAGGCGAGCCCAGGGTTCAAGAAGGACCCAGCGTTTCTGATGAACCAAGGTCACGCGTTGGTGCAGGCGGGTCGGCTGCGCGAAGGAAAGGAAGTGCTGGCGCGCGCGGCAGCCACCGGCGGTGGAGCCCGGGCAAGACTCTTTCTTGCGAACGCACTCGCCGCGCTGGAGGAGTGGGATGCCGCGGAGGAGGCGTGTCGGAAGCTGGAAGGGACAGAAGTCGTCAGCGCGGCGCGCGATCTGCGGGCGGAGTGTCGTCTTTTCAGAGGTGACGCCGCGGGTGCGCTCGTGCTCTGGCGGCCGCTACGGGATGCGGGAGCCCTTCCCGCCGAGCACCTGAGCCACATGGCCTGTGCGGCGCAGCTCGCTTCAGAGCCGGAGCTTGCCAAGACGCTGATGACGGAACGGCTGGGGACCGCTCCCACGCCGGAGGACTTCATCTTCGCGGCGGAGATCGCGCTCGCGCGAGGGGAGGATGAGACCGCGCGTGCGTATCTCGAACAGGCGAACACCTGCGAAGGCGCGCGCTACCCGGACTTCGACGCGGATAGGCAGGAGCTCCAAAACCGCATCGAGCGGGACGCCACCGTGGCGATGAATGCTTCTCCCGCGGCGATAAGTTCGGCTGCACCGGGGAATGCTACGTCCGCGGCGATCCTGCCTACGACAAGGATCGCCGCGTCTGTCTCGGCGAACCTTGCGCCTGCATCGACCGCTTCGTCTGCGCTGACCATTTCGCCGTCACCTTCGTCGGTGGAAGGGCAGCGGTTGCTGCAACGTTTCCGGTCACGCGAAAAGGAGGTGGAGTCGCTGCGCCGAGAGGTGGAGCGCCTCAAAGCGGCCCGAGCCCGGGCGGAGCAGCGCGCTCAGGCGCAGCTGGAAGAGGTCCGTGAGCGCAGCGCGGTGGATGTGCAGACAGAGGCGAAGCGGGTCGCGGCGGAAGAGCTGCGCACCCGAGAGCAGGAAGCGCAAGACAGGGCGGAAGCGAACGTCGATCGCGCGCTCGGCGAAGCGAA
>JBQTKE010000537.1:0-6102 GCA_052386435.1 Myxococcaceae bacterium | reverse complement strand
AGCCGTGCGAAGCGTGTGCACGGAACAAGGACACAGAGCTCGAGGAGAAGGGTGACCTGGCGGGAACCCTCACTTCTCGAGCCCTCTGTCTTCTCTGCGCAGCGCATCGACGCGCAGCGCACGAGCTCAGCAGGAAGGAGCCGTGCGAGCCCTCTGCGGCGCGCAGCGGCCGTGCTCTCGGCTGCACGCATCGTTCGACGGATACGCTGGGCAAGATCTGCCTACGGGTGCGTACCAACACGTTTCACCCGAGCGCGCGTGACACGAGGAGAGGGGAGGCGATCCGCCCACGCCGCTGTTTATTGAAGACGTCATCCAGTCCCCCGTCGCTCGCGATGACGCCGGCGCGGGTTCGCTCGAGAGAGAACGGCTCAGGGGCTGGGACTGACGGCCAACGCTGCTCGCGCTCGCTATTCCCATCTCGCGCGGAGCCCCACGGCTGATGCTCGCCTCCAATCTCGCGAGCTCCGCGGCGGTCACGCTGGCGGCGAGAGGCTCTGGAACATTGGGACGCGGCGCGGCGAGAGGGATACGTCCCTCTTGCGCGAGCAGACGCGAGCCCTCCGCGCGCGCGTTCGCTTGAAGCAGCAGCCGGCGAGACAGCTCGCGCTGTTCCTCTTCCAGCGATCCACCAGGTCCCGGGTTGATCTCAGGATTCGCGCCACAGCCTTTCGCCGCCGCAGCGAGTCCCTTCGCTGACTCGGCAGCTCCACCCGGGAACGAGACGAAGCGGCCCCACGAATCCACGCCACTTTCATCCTTTGAATTCTGCGTGGTCATGGACGGATCATCCGTGTCTCGATGGGACGCGGTCTTCTGCACGATCCCCGGCGCGCTGACGGAGAGGAAGAGCTCGGATCCATTCCGGCCGGGAACTTCGCTCACGGAGATCGACGTGACGCCACGCAAAGGGATCGTCGTCTCGCGCACTATCCTCAAGTGGCCGCCTTCAAACTTGGGCGACTCCTCCGTGGTCTCTTCAATCAACCGCGCGGTGCAACCCGGACTGGATGCCAACCGCAACGTGCTCGCCTTGTGTTGCAGCGTGGCTTCGTCAGGCACAGCCGCGTAGGTCGCCTGCGCGACGGCAGAAGTCGCGTAAGGCCACGCGAGCTGCGGACCCGGAACGCACGCGTCACCACTCAACGTCCACTGCGCGGCGCAGGAGCTGGGTTTGCCGGAACACTCACCCTTTCGCCAACTCTGCCCCGGCCAGCAGCACGCGCCCTGCGTCTGCTGCGTGGCGACGCGCCCGCCCTCGCAAGCGGAGTAGGGGGTGCAGCTGCCATCGCGAAGCTGATGCGTCTGGGGGCAACGCACCGCCACTCCGATGCACGCGGTCCCCGACCAACGTTGTCCCGGCCAGCAGCACGCGCCTTCGGGCGTCAAACTGCGACCGTCACCGCACGCGCAATGCTCACCCTCGGCGATCCGACCCGACGGACACGCCGGAGCTCCCACGCAGCGCGCGTCCGCCGAGGACCAGATCTGCCCGGGCCAGCAGCAGCGCGACGGCGCGTCTTCGTCAGGCACCTCGCCTACCGCGCACTTCGCACGCACCACGCTCGCGGCACTCACCGGCTTCTTCGCCAGCGCCTCTTCCTCCGCGCACGCGGGACGGGACCCAAGCCGACACGCGCGGGCGTACAGCGCCTTCGCCCGCTTCGTATCCATGTCTCGCCAAGCTCCAGACGCGTAGCGCGAGGCGAGCTCTTCGCAGCTCGTCACCTGACCCAAGTCACACGCGCGGCGCAGCAGCTTCATCGCGGTGGGAAGATTCGGCGCCACGCTCAGTCCCTCTCGAAGATCCACGGAGAGCAGCGCGCACGCCTCGCCATCACTCGCCCCGCACCTTCGCTTGAGCAGGGGTGCGGCGCGAAGGAGCTGCGTGCGCGCCGCTTCCGGCTGAGTGCCCCGCAACAACTGCCCCAGTCGAAAACAGGCGTGGGCATCCGCGCGCTCGCAGGATTGCGCGTAACCCTCTCTCGCGCGCTCCTCATAGTTTCCATCTCGCCGCTTCGTCTGAGTGGCCAGCGCATCACACGCGCGCGGCTGTCCGTGCTCACACGCTTTCATCCACGACTGCTCAGCGTTGATCTCCTCTACCAGCCCGCCCAACCCTCGACTCTGCGCCACGCCCAGGGCGTAACACGCGTTCGCGTTTCCACCCTCGCACCCGCGCTGCAGCTTGGCCCGAGCCGCCGCCGCCGGCTCCAGCCGGGGCAACGGCTTCGCGGCACTCACCACGCTGAGGATCAGAAAAAGCGTTCGCACGAACAGCGCAAAATGCCTGATGCGGAAGCGCAGTCGAGAAAAACGACATGGTCGCCTGGCTGGCCGCTTGCCTTTGCCTGCATGGGTCCTCTCTCACTCGGTGGGCTCGAGCTACTCATGGTCAGGACACATGCCTCAAGCAATGACCGTGGTTTGGCTCGCGCAGCCATCTCAACTTCATGAACAGAGTGGCGAAGACAGTCACCCGCGGGTAGCTCGACTTCGACTAAAAAGTCCTCCCTATGGTGCCCACCGGTACTGAAGGGGACGTCCTGCCCACGGCGAACAGCGCCCAGCCGCGCGGCCCTCGCAAGCACTTCTCGATGATCCGCAGCTTCTCGCTCGCGGACTTGGTGACCATCGGCAATGGGTTTGCAGGCTCTGGCGCAATCCTCTCGCTGATGCAGTACTTGGCCACCGGCAACCGCAACTACCTCTGGGCCGCCTACTGTCTGCTCCCGCTCGCGCTCGTTCTTGATGCAGCGGATGGACGAATCGCGCGCTGGCGCTACCGGTCCTCGCCACTCGGCGCGGATCTCGACTCGCTGGCGGACGTCATCTCCTTCGGCATGGCCCCCGCGGCGCTCGCCTTCGCGGTGGGCATGCGCGGCGGCGCGGACGTGGCCGTCCTGCTCTACTTCGTGGCGTGCGGAATCAGCCGACTCGCGCGCTTCAACGTCACGTCGTCAGAGCTGGCGGACGAAACGGGCAAGGTGAAGTACTTCGAAGGAACGCCCATCCCCACCAGTCTGCTTTTGGTCGCGGTGCTGGGCTTCTGCACGTATCAGGGGCGCATTCACGAAGCGCTGCCCGGCGGTGTCTGGGGAATTGGGCCGTTCAAGCTGCACCCGCTCACGTTGCTCTACGCACTCAGCGGCAGCGCGATGATCTCCAAGACGTTGAAGATTCCGAAGCCGTAGCGGCTACCAGCTGACGAGGATGTCGAAGTCCATAAGCGCCTGGTCGCGCGGAGCGATCTCGATCTTCGGCGAAATCTTGTAGGCGGTCTCAATCGCCTGCTTGATGTTTCCGGACGGCCACGCTGGACCGAGGAACTCTCCCGTGAAACGCAAGCTGGCACTGCGCTCGCCGGTCTTTTGATAGGTCCGCTCGCCGTAGGAAGTGCACGCGCGATAACCCGCGGGAGAGCTGGAAATGAGCCGAGCGGGACTGTCGCCACCAATCAGCAACATCGTCTTGCCGATGGGTGATTCGAAGAAGTTCTTCACCGCTTGGCGACCGAAGTCTTCGATGGCGGCGCTGAATTCCATCCCGACCTTCTGCCCGCCGACTTCAAGCAGTCTCAGAATGTCTTTGGCGGGATAGCGGAAGAACGACGTGTAGCTTCCACGCGTTCCCAACTGCTTGCGGAGCTCAGCCGCTTCGTCCGCGCCTTTAAGCTGCGAAATCCGCGCGAGCGTACTCTCGAAAAACATTCCGAGAATGAGGTCGCGGTCCGTGCATTTGAAAATGCGCTGGGCGATGGCTTTGGGAGTGTCCAAGCTCTGCCATCTTGTGCTTGGCGCTTTCGGCTCGCAAGCTATCTGCCTGACTTCCATGCCCCCTGCGTCTTTCGCCGACATTCTGGTCTACGGTGCGTCTGGCTTCACCGGGCAGCTGGTGGCGCGCGCGCTCTCTCTCAGACAGGCCCACTTCGTCCTCTCTGGGCGAGAGAGCGCGGCACTGCGATCCCTCGGCGATGAGCTGAATGTCGAAGTGATCCCCGCGGCGCTCAACGTGGACGCACTGACCGCGGCATTTTCGCGTGCGGGCGTCGTGCTCTCGTGCGCGGGTCCATTTTTGGAGACGGGGGAGACACAGCAACGCGCGGCGATTCAAGCGGGAGTGCACCTGCTCGACATCTCGGGCGAGCCGGAGTTTCTGGTTCGGAGCGCCGCGCTGGACGCCCAAGCGCGCGAGCGCGGCGTTGCGCTGATTCACTCGGTGGGCTTCGACGTGGTTCCCGCCGAGACGCTGGCGTGGTTGATCTCCAGATCACTGCCGCGCGTGGCGCTGCTGGAGCTTGCGGTCTGCTATCTGAACGGGGCTCCCAGCCGCGGCACGGTGAAGAGCCAACTGGGACACGCCCACGATGGCCTGACCTTCCGCGCCGGCGCGTTGCACGTTGAACCCGCCGCCGCGCACCGCCGGATCGTTCCCTTTCCGCCACCTTTCGGTCCGCGTGCGGCGGTGAGTGTTCCACTCGCGGAGGTGGTGTCGATCCCGCGCGCCGTGCCCTGCGCTGAGTTGCGCACGTACATTGGGACGTTGGTGCCAGCTGCGCTCGCGATCGCCGAGCGCGGGCTGCTTCAGAACGACGTCTCGAAATTGAGCCGCGCACTCGATCAAATGAACGCCAGCGGACGAACCGGCCCCACCGCGGCGGAGCGCGAAGCGTGTGAGTTTGCCCTCTGGGCGCGTGCGGTGGGGGCTGACGGTCGAACGGTTGAGAAGGTGATGACCGGAAGAGATCCTTACGGGCTCACCGCGGTGGTCGCCGCGGAGTGCGCGCTTCGTGCGGCGGCACCTGCGTTTGCAGCACGGGGTGTGCTCACGCCCACTCAAGCGTTCGACGCGCAGCAACTCCTGGCGACGCTCGCCCACTTGGGCGTCCGGTGGAGTTCTGTGTCGTAGTCCAGGAAATCCGGCAAAGCTTGTTAGGCTTTGCGCTCCGTCATGGAACCCATTGCGGTGGTCGGCATCGGCTGCGTAGTGCCGGGCGCGTTGTCGGTTGACGCGTTCTGGCGCAACTTGATCGATCGCCACGTCAGTCTCGCGCAGGTGCCGCGCAGTGCGTGGGATCACGCGCTGTACTTCGATCCTGATCGCCGCGCACCGGATCGCACCTACTGCCAGCTTGGCGGCTTTGTTCAGGACTTCGTCTTCGACTGGAAGCGCTTCAAGGTTCCGCCGGCGGACGCGCAGGCGGTCAACGCCATGCAGTGGATGATCTTGGAGGCGGGGACGCAGGCCCTCACGCCCCTTGCCGCGACGCTCCCGAAGGAGCGCACGTCGATCATCTTGGGCGCGACCGGCCTGGGTTGGCAGAAGGACAGCGGGCTGCGAATTCGCCTCGACGAGATGCTAGACGCGATCCGCTCCTCCGAAGGCTTCGCGTCCTTGCCCGCGGCACGACGAGACGCGGTGCTGCAGTTGGCGTCGGAGCGGCTGTTGGCGCGGCTCAAAGACGTCAGCGAAGACAACGTGGTGGGCGCGTCGGCGAGCGTGGCGGCCGGTCGCATCAACATGCACTTCGATCTGCGCGGACCGCATTACTCCGTGGACGCGGGGTTCGCTTCATCACTCTCCGCGTTGGATCTCGCCGTGCGCGGCCTGCGCGACGGCGAGTTCGACGTGGCCCTCACCGGAGGCGCCAGCGAGCTGCTCTCTCCCCTGGAGCTGATCGCTTTCTCCAAGTTGGGCGCGCTCGCCTCAGAGCTGCCGCGTCCCTTCGACGCGCGCACCGACGGAACGGTGCTGGGCGAAGGCGTCGCGCTGTTCGCCCTCAAGCGCATGGGCGACGCCGTCGCCGCGGGAGATGTTATTCATGCGTTGATCCGCGGCGTGGGCGGATCTTCTGATGGCTCCGGAAAATCTCTGGTCGCGCCGCGCGCGGAGACGCAAGCGTTGGCGATGCGGCGGGCGATCGCGGACGCAGGCGACGACGTCTCTGATCTCCAGTACGTGGAATGCCACGCCACCGGCACCCCGCTCGGCGACGCCACGGAGCTGCACGCGCTGAACTCCGTCTACGGCGGCGCGCAGGAACGTCAGCGACGAATCGCGTTGGGTGCGGTGAAGGCGAACGTCGGTCACTTGAGGGCCGCG
>JBQTKE010000536.1:0-8639 GCA_052386435.1 Myxococcaceae bacterium | reverse complement strand
TATTCCGCCTCGGGCAGCGAATCCAACATGCGGCGCGCGAGCGTCGTCTTCCCCGCACCGATGTCGCCGATGAGAATCGACAGGCCCTTCATGTAGCTGACCGAATGCATCAGCCGCGTCAGCGCCTGCGAGTGCTGCGACGAGTTGTAATATAAGCGACTCACCGGAGCGTTCGAGAACGGCTCCTGCGACAGCTCGAAGAAGTCCAGGTACGTGCTCATGGCTAGAGGTACCCAACCTTCCGGGTCTTCTCGCCCACTTCAGCCTTCCCCTTGCCCACCCGAGGCACGGGATCGTCTTCGGGCTTCGTAGTCGCCGCCAACCGAGTCACCACACCGCCCACGTCGCGGAACTTCGGGTCCAGCTTGGCGACCTTCTGGTAGTGGAAGAGCGCCTTCGCCGGATTGCCGTTCGCTTCCCACGCCGCGCCCAGCTCGAACTCCAGCGCCTTCGCCGTGTCACCCGTGGCCAGCTCGCTCCCCACCGCTTGCTTGAGCGTCCCAATCGCTTCGGTATGTTCGCCCTTCATGGACTGCAGCATCGCGATCATCGTCAGGCAGTCGATCTCCTTCTTCTTCCGCAGACAGCCCTGGCGCGCGACGTTGAACCCACCAATCGCGTCGTCGAGGAGACCCATCTCTTTGTAAGCGATGCCCAGGTCGTAGTGCGTCTCCACATCCTCCGGCTTGACGACCTTCTCCAGGCCTTTCTTGAACTCGGAGAACACCTCTTCGACCGAGTATTGGAAGTCGTCGCCCGCCGCGCTGACCGGCGCGGCTTCCTCCGCCGCCTCGCCCAACTCGCCCGCGAGCTCTGCCGCGAGATCGAAGCCGTCGTACGACTCGTCGCTTCCAGGCTCGACCGGCGAGACCGAGGGAGGAAGCGCCGCTTCTTCCTCGGAAGACTCGGGCTCCGTAGCCCCCGCCTGCTCCATCTTGTCCAGCTGAGCGCGCAGCTCAGCGGCACGGGCGTGGCCGGGGAACGCAATGTCGAGGGTGTCTAGGATCTCGCGCGCCTCTTCGATCAATCCCTGATCGAGGAAGAACGCCGCCTCGTCGCACTCCGCCGCAGCAGGATCGTCTTCACCGTGGGCCGTCGTCTCGATCGCGTCTTCAACATCGCTCGACGCGACCTCATCCTCCACCGCGTCTTCAAGAGGAGACGAGCCGCGCTTTGCCTGTCGCTCCGCAGGAGGGGGCAGCGGGCTCTGGACCGCGTCAAAGTTGGCTTGGGTGCGCGGCTCTTCGTCGAGATCAAACAACGGCGCAGCGTGCTCGCCGGTGACGTCCAGCGCATCCTGGACAACTTCTTCGTCAACGACCTCTTCCGCGGCGAGCGGCGAGAGCAAGATCTCTTCGTCGATGACCTCGTCTTCAATGACCTCGTCATGAAGAGGCTCGTCTTCAATCACTTCGTCCTGCGACGACTGGTCCTCAATGACCTCGTCGTCCGAGCCGGCGCCGTAATCTTCCGCGACGACCTCTTCCTCAGAGTCCGCTTCCGGCTCTTCCGCGGCGGCGAGAGCAAGATCTTCGGCGGCACCCGCGAGCGCATCCTCCGGCGCATCCGCGACGATGACCGCCTCATCGTTCGAGTCGACGAGGATGGCGTCCTCCGCCGCCTCATGTTCGCCGGTTCTCTCCACCTCGTCGCCCGGACGCAGCACCGCTAGGAACGCGGGGACCTCCGGGTGGTTCGGGCTCTGCTGAAGAATCGTGTTCAGATAATTCTGACCACGCGCCACATCCCCGCGCCGAGTGCACAAGCGCAACACATTGAGCAGCTGGTCCGCGGCTTGGGCGTTGTTATTCGACGCCACGTAGATGTTGTACGCCTTCTCGTGCGCGTCGAGGTTCTCCGGATCCACCGTGAAGATCTTCCGCAGGTGCTCCAGCGCTTTGTCGTGAAGCCCGTACTTCACGTAGACGTCGGTCTCGGTGAGCAGCTTGCTCAGCTGTTCACGCGGAATGGCTCCACTGGGCGAGGCCACGCCGGGACTCGACGGAGCCGCGCGCGCGGGCGCCGGCTGAGCTTGCACCGCCTGCTGCGTCACCGGCGCGGGACGGTCCGGCATCGTCGGTCGGTTCGGCGCGGTGGCCAGAGGCGCGCGTCGAGCAGCGAGATCCGGATCGCCCGGATCCAGCCGTTCAATCCTGGCCCAGATCTCGTTGACGTCCGCGCGGCGGCCCCGCTCTTCGTGAATCTTCGTCAGCTCCTTGTAGACGGAGATCGTCTTGGAGGTCTGGCCTAGTCCCTCGAACGCCTGAGCGAGCAGATTCAGCGTCTCGACATCGCGCGAATTCGCCTTGAAGCAGATCTGCAGCTTCGCCAACGCGCGCTTCTGGTCGCCCTTCTGCAAGTAGGATGCGGAGAGCTCACGCGCCAGCTCCACATTGTTCGGCTCCAGCGCGCTGATCCGCTCCGCCACGCGCAGATAGTCGTCCGTGCGGTTGTTGCGCTTGAGGTACTCGGCCGCGCGCTGGAACTCCGGCAGCGCCTGCGCGCTCATCTCCTCGCGCGCGTAGAGCTCGGCGAGCTTGATCCGGGACGCGACGTTGTCCGGATCCAGGTCCACCATCTTCTTCAGCGTGTCGAGCGAGTTTTTGACGTCGCCCGCCTTGTCGTAGTGGTTCGCGACAAGCTGGTAGTACGCCATCGCCTCGCTCATCAGCTGCAGCTGCTGGTGCAGCTCGGCGAGCTTGAGGTTGATGTTGACGAGGTTCGGGTTGAGCTTGAGGACCTGCTTGTAGAGCGCGACCGCTTTCAGGAAGAAGCCGTCCGACGAGTAGCTCTCCGCGACCTTGGTGAAGCAGTGGGCGGCTTGGGCGTTGTCGTTCTTCTTCTGAAACAGCTCGCCCATCTTCTGGAGGATCCGCACGTCCTTCGGATCCGCTTCCAGAACCTTCTGATACTCCTTGATCGCCTTGTCGTAGGCCCCCTTGGCCACGAGCTTGGCGGCGCCTTCGATGATCTTGTTCTTGTCCATCGAGCGGTTGGTTTTTACCTAATAATCCAAAGGAGTATGAGGACTTAGAAGGTTAATGGAATCCTCCCGGTCCCGCAAGGAAGGCCCAAACAGGGACAGGCTACTTTTCCTCTGCGCCACCCAGTCCGTCGGGGGAAAAAGTTGCTGCCCCCCTCAGAGCACGGCCGCTCGCTCGCCCCTCAGCTGCGGGCACCCCCTGTGGTGCAAGGTGGCGCATCGTCCACCCGGCAAGAAGACCCAAGACTTACGGGGTCTCTTCAATCGCCTTGCGCAGCCGCTTGGTGCCCTTTTCAGAGGCGAGCAGCCGCTCCACGAAGCGCGTGTCGTAGTTTCCCTCTACGAATGCGCTCTCGACGACAGCGGCGCGGTGGAACGGGATGTTCGTCTTGATCCCTTGCACCACGTACTCCGAGAGCGCCCGCTCCATCCGCCGCAGCGCCGTGGGCCGGTCCTCGGCGAAGACGATCAGCTTGGCGAGCAGCGAGTCGTAGAACGGTAGGACCTTGTAGCCCTCGTACGCCGCCGAATCGATCCGCACACCCAACCCACCCGGCGCGAAGTACGCGGTGATCTTTCCCGGCGAGGGCGCGAACGTCACCGGATCCTCGGCGTTGACCCGGCACTCGATGGCGTGGCCCGTCGCCTTGACGTCCTTCTGCTTCCGCCCCAGCGGCGTCCCGTAGGCGAGCTTGATCTGCTCGCGCACCAAGTCGATGCCGTAGACCATCTCCGTGACCGGGTGCTCCACCTGGACGCGGGTGTTCATCTCCATGAAGTAGAACTTGCCGTTCTCGTCCATCAGGTACTCGATGGTGCCGAGGTTGTTGTAGCGGAGCTTCTCCATCGCCTTCACGGAGACGCGGCCCATCTCCTCGCGCAGCTCCGGCGAGACCCCGACCGACGGCGCCTCTTCAATCAACTTCTGGTGGCGGCGCTGCACCGAGCACTCGCGCTCACCCAGGTGAATCACGTTGCCGTGCTCGTCCGCGACAATCTGAATCTCAATGTGGCGCGGCTTCTCGACGTACCGCTCGATGTACATATCGCCGTTGCCGAAGCTCGCCACCGCTTCCGCCGACGCCGTGGAGAACGCCTGCGCCACCGCCGCCGGATCGCGCACGATCTTCATGCCGCGACCCCCACCACCCGCCGCCGCTTTGAGAATGACCGGGAAGCCAATCTCCTTCGCGAACCTCTCCGCCTGCTTCGGGTCCTTCAAAACCCCAGGAGAGCCCGGGAGCAACGGGAGCCCCGCCTCGCGAGCCGCCTCGCGCGCGCGGACCTTGTTGCCCATCAGCCGCAGCATCTCCGGCCGAGGACCAATGAAGCGGATCTTGCAGTTCTCGCAGACCTCCGCGAACTCCGCGTTCTCGGAGAGGAAGCCGTAGCCCGGGTGAATCGCGTCCGCGCGGGTGATCTCCGCCGCGGAGAGAATCGCTGGGACGTTGAGGTAGCTCTCCTTCGAAGCCGGCGGCCCAATGCAGACCGCCTCATCCGCGAAGCGAACGTGGAGCGCGTCAGCGTCCGCGGTCGAGTGCACCGCCACCGTCGAAATGCCCAGCTCGCGACAAGCCCGGATGATGCGAAGAGCAATCTCGCCCCGGTTGGCGATCAGAACTTTCTTGAACACGTGGGCGCCCTCTTACGCGGGTTCGATGCGGAAGAGCGGCTGGTTGAACTCCACGGGTTGGCCGTTCTCCACGAGGATCTCAACCACTTTCCCCGCGAAATCCGATTCGATCTCATTCATCAGCTTCATCGCTTCGACGATGCAGAGCACTTGCCCCTTGCGCACCGACGAGTTCACTTCCACGAACGCGGGCTGATCCGGCGCGGGCGTCCGGTAGAACGTCCCCACGAAAGGAGAGTTCACCACTTGGCCCGGCTTGGCGGCAGGAGCCGCGGGGGCCGCCGGGGGGGGAGGCGGACCGCCATGCGTGGCCGGGAGAACACGAGGTCCCGTCGAGACATGATCCACCGCCGAGACCGCGACCGAGGGCGCTGGCAGCGCTTGAACGATCGTGGGCTCTGCCTGACCGCGACGAATGAACAGCCGCTCATCGCCACGACGCCACGCCAGCCGCGTGACGTCCGAGGCTTCCAGAATTTCCACAATCTGCCGCAAGGCCTCCACGTCGAGGGACGTGTTCCCCGACACCTGAGTGGATGGCTCTGACGGCACCCGCGCCGTGCGCGCGGAAGTCTCCGGACCCGACTTACGCTTGGAGGCCATGCGTGCTTACCCGCCCGTCGCGACGCGCGTCAGGTACTTGCCGTCGCGCGTATCAATCTTGAGAACGTCGCCCTCGTTGATGAAGAGCGGGACGTTGACCACGTAGCCCGATTCCAACGTCGCGGGCTTCATCGCGCCAGAGACCGTGTCGCCGCGAACGCCCGGGTCACAGGTCACGACCTTGAGGTCGATCGAGTTCGGCATCTGCACGCCGATCGCCTTGCCGTTGAAGAAGAGAATGCTCGCGGTGACGTTTTCCTTGAGGAAGTTCTTCGCCTCGCCCAGCTCCTTCTCGGACAAGAAGGTCTGCTCGTAGTCCTTATTGTCCATGAAGTAAAAGTCGTCGCCCTGTTTGTACAGGTACTGCATCTCCTTCTCTTCAATGTCGGGACGGTCGAACTTGTCACCGCTCTTGAAGGTCGGCTGGAGCAGACGGCCAGAGATGAGACTGCGGATGCTGGTGCGGACAATCGCGGAGCCCTTGCCCGGCTTCACGTGCTGAAAGTCCACGATTTCGAAGGGCTCCCCGTCGACGGCGATCTTCAGTCCCTTCCGGAACTCGGAAGTATCAATCTGGTTGGCCATGCCCTGTGCTCTCCACCCTCCGGAAACCCGGAAAAAAACGAGGCGGCGTGTCTATCCGAAGGGCTGGAGAGAAGGAAAGGACAAAGCGAGAACATGGCGCGGCCCTGCCACAGCGCGCCATGGGGCAGCTGTGCCGAAGTCAGAGCTCTGCTTTGACCTTGGGGGCCGTGATGCGGAGCACGTAGCGCCCCTTGCCGTAGTTCCCGGAAGGGGTCAGCGCCAGGACCAGGAAATACTCCGGTGAGACCATCCGCATCAGCGTGATGACCCTCTCCGTGTTGATGCTGACCTCACTCACCGCCCCCGTCTTGAGCAGCTCCGTCGCGTTCTTGAGCTGCGTCATCACGTTGGAGAACTCCACCCACGCGGTGGAGAGCTCCAGGTCGTTCGCTGAGTCCGTCTGATGGGTCTCGACGGCGATCCCGTCAAAACCCATCACGCTGCAAGCCAGCGCGCCGTCGACCTGCTGAACCACCGATTCCAGGTGCGTGAGGAAGGACATGACCCGTTTGTAGAAGGGTGGTTCGGGGAGAGCAAGAATTGAGACGAGGAGTTAGTCGCAGTCCGTGCCGGGGGTGCAGCACACGGCGGGAACGCCATCCTGACCGCCGCCTTCGCCACAGGCTCCGTTGGCCTTAAGAACCTGAGGCGCCGTGCAGCCCGCGAAGTTGCTGTTGGAGACACGGATGGGATAGGTGATCGAAGTCGAAGACAGTTTCTGGCCGGCCTGGGTCGCCCCGCGGAACTGCACGGTCACCCGGAGATCCGCCGTCGTTCCTGGGGTAACTCCGGTGCGAAGCGCTTGGTAGGCCTTCGAGGAAATCAGGTTCATGCGGACGAAGTTGTCGTCCGTCTGAGGCTCGATCACGAAGTGAAGCGGGACGGTCTCCGCCTCAATCCCAAGCTCCGGGGTCGAGCTGTAGGTCAACACCACCTCGGTCGCATAGAAGTTGTTGCGCGAGGCGTCTGCGACGACCGTGCCACCAGTCGTGGTGTTGATGGACTGCAAGCCAGAGGCAACTGTGAATTGCAGTGCGTAATAGGAGCGCGCTGAGATATCCAGCGACCCGCCCAGAATCGCGATGTCCGATGCGGCGCAGTCCTGGGCGGTTTCACCCGTCAAGGCAAACGAGTTGAGAATCCGGATCGCGCTGTCGTTGGGCACGCCGCAACCGGCTGCGAGCAAAAGCGTGAAAAAAATAAATTTGAGCTTCATGGCAACCTTGCTCCCTTAAGTATCTGCTACAGCGTCTGCGCGATGGTTTGACGGTTGATGATCCGAGGCGTGATGAAGATCAGCAGCTCCTGCCGCGTCTCGCTCTCCGCGTTGTTCTTGAAGAAGAAGCCTAGGACCGGGATGCGACCGAAGAACGGCACCATCGACTCGGACGTCGCAGAGCGGCGAACGTAGATGCCGCCAATGACCGTCGTGTCGCCGTCTTTCACCAGCACCTGAGTATTGGCCTCTTTGCGCTGAATGGCCGGTTGACCGTTCGCGCCTGTCGAAGACGGGTCCGGCTGGTTGTTCTGCGCCGAGATCTGCATCAGCACGCTTCCGTCCTGCGTGATGTGAGGCGTGACTTCCAACGACAGACGCGCCTCGATGAAGGTGGTGTTCACACCGGTCGCAGACACCTGACTGAACGGAATGGAAATACCTTGGCTGATCTTCGCCGCGGTGTTGTCGAGTGTCGTCACCTTCGGAGCGGAGATCGTCTTCACCGCGCCTTGGTTTTCCAATGCTGACAGACGAAGGTTCAGAGCCACCGCGCCGCCTGCCGAGCCAAAAATGAAGCCCAAGGCACCGCCGGATCCCGTACCGACTGCTGCAGGCAAGTTCACCGCGAAATCAGGCGTCGACGAAGTGCCAGCGTTGCCCTCAGCCGTCGAGCCGCCTGCGACACGCGCGGTGTAGGGGAAGGCGATCCCGGTGGGATTGCCCGTTCCTGGCGCCATTTGTGCCTGACCGCCCCACTGGACACCAATCTGCCGGCTGAAGGTGGTGTTGGCTTCGACGATGCGGCTCTCGATGAGCACCTGCGGCGTCTGAGTGTCGAGGTTGCTCACCAACGAGCGGGCGCGACCAATATTGGAAGCAATGTCCCGAACGATGAGCACATTAGTGCGGCCATCGACCGTCACCGTACCGCGTGAAGAAAGTACGTCCTTAACACGCGGTGCCATCTCGTCAGCCTTGGCGTAGTTGACCGGCACCAACTGAACGACAAGCTCTTCCTGGACCTCGAGCGCCTTGCGGCGTTCGGCGCGAAGCTTGGCCTCTGCCTCCAAAGTGGCCAACGGCGCCACGCGGATGATGCTGCCCAGCTCTTCCTTACCGAGCCCCTTAGAACGGAGGATAAGCTCCAGCGCCTGATCCCAAGGCACGTTGCGGAGGCGAATCGTGACCTTGCCGCTCACGTCGTCCGCCACGACAATGTTCTTCTTGGAAACCTCAGCGATCACCCGAAGCAGATTGTGGATGTCAATGTCTTTGAACTCAAACGAGACGCGGCGACCGCTGTAGCTGGCGCGCGGAGCACCTTGCGCGGCGAAAGCAGGAGCCTCAGACGAAAAGCCCGCCGCCTTCGGTGCAGACGCCACCGCCTCGGTTTTCACACCCTTCACATTCAGGCGCCAAGACAGACCGCCGTGAGACTTGGTCACGCTCTCTTCGATGGCTCCGTCCGCGGCGATCACCACGCGAACCTTGTCGCCGGCAACGCTGAAGGCGCTCACCATCTTGACCGGCGTCTCGAGCGCGCTGGTGTCAAGGCTTCGCTCCAGCGATTTCGGCAGACGCGCGCCGCTCAACGTGAGCACCGCGCTCCGAGGATC
>JBQTKE010000535.1:0-6980 GCA_052386435.1 Myxococcaceae bacterium | reverse complement strand
CATCATGAAGTGCGACGTCATCGCCGAGGGCGTGGTCGCGGCCGCGAAGGAAGTTCAGCTCAAGGTTCCGCTGGTGGTTCGGCTGGAAGGGACCAACGTGGAGAAGGGCAAGGAGGTTCTCAAGAGCTCGGGCTTGCCGATCATCCCCGCGGACAATTTGCGCCAGGCGGCGGAGAAGGCTGTGGCGGCGGTCAAGGGGTGAAGCAACGGATCGCGACCCTTGCACTCGTGTTGAGCGCGTGTGGACCCGCTCCGCAGACGAAGGACCAGGCGGCGATCCTGTACCGCGCAGGGTTCTCCGCTGAGGCAGGAGTGGTGACCAAGGTGATCTTTCCTTGGATCGCGGATGGAACGGCGGCCGAGGCGGAAGCGGCGCTCTCGGTCACCGACGGCGGCACGGTGAAGTTGGAGACGACTTTGGATGGGGTAGGGATGGCGGTGGAAGGGAAGGGCACAGTGACGGCGACGTACGCCGCCACCCGCGCGCAAGGGATGGGTGGAGGGGAGGGCGTTCCGGAGGCGCAGCTGACCCGCCCGGTGCCGGACGCTGGGACAGCGACGCGTTACGTGCAGGTGAACAAGGGTGGCGCGGCGTCGGCGCAAATTGAGTTCGAGTACACGGCCAGTCGCGACTGCGGTGCAGGGTGCGGCGGGAAGCGTGGCTGGAAATACGAGGGGCCGGTCGGGCTCTCAAGACAAGAAGTTCTGATGGTGTTTTCGGAGGAACAGCGGAAATGAGCATCCTCGTCGACAAGAACACCCGCGTGCTGACCCAGGGCATCACCGGGTCCACAGGTGCGTTCCACACGGAGCAGTGTCTGGATTACGGAACGCAGATGGTGGCCGGCGTCACCCCGGGCAAGGGCGGCCAGAAGTTCCAGGACAAAGTCCCTATCTTCAACACCGTGCATGAGGCGGTGAAGAGCACCGGTGCGAACGCCAGCGTGATCTACGTCCCGCCTCCGTATGCGGCGGACTCGATCATGGAAGCGGCGGACGCGGGCGTCGCGCTGATCATCTGCATCACCGAGGGAATCCCCGTCCTCGACATGGTCCGCGCCAAGCGCTATCTGGCGAACAAGCCGGGCGTCCGGCTGATCGGTCCGAATTGCCCGGGTGTCATCACCCCTGGCGCCAAGTGCAAGATCGGAATCATGCCGGGTCACATCCACAAGCCTGGCCGCATCGGCGTCGTCTCGCGCTCCGGCACGCTAACCTACGAGGCCGTCTACCAGCTCACCCAGCTCGGACTCGGTCAGTCCACCGCGGTGGGCATTGGCGGCGACCCGGTCAACGGCACTGACTTCGTGGACTGCCTCAAACTCTTCAACGCGGATCCGGAGACCGACGCGGTGATCATGATTGGCGAGATTGGCGGAAGCGCCGAAGAGGCGGCGGCCGAGTACATCGCCAAGGAATTCACCAAGCCGATGGCGGGCTTCATCGCGGGCGCGTCGGCTCCTCCAGGCAAGCGGATGGGTCACGCCGGCGCGATCATAGCGGGAGGTAAAGGCACCGCCGCAGAGAAGATCAAAGCCATGGAGGCCGCGGGCGTGCTAATGGCGCCGTCGCCGACCGAGCTGGGCACGACCCTGCAGGCCGCTCTCAAGCGCGGTCCCGTCAAGAAGAAGTAAGGCATTCACGTTTCGCTTCACCGAATGAAGGACTGATTCAAATGTCTACAGAGCGCACTCTTTCCATCCTCAAGCCGGACGCCCTCGAGAAGGGCGTGATCGGCAAAGTCGTTGCCCTCTTCGAAGAGAAGGGGCTCAAGCCAGTTGCCATGCGCATGCACTGGCTCTCCCAGAAGGAAGCGGAAGGCTTCTACGCGGTCCACCGCGAGCGTCCCTTCTTTAAGGACCTGGTCACGTTCATGACCCAGGGCCCCGTGGTGCTGATGGTGCTCGAAGGTGAGGGTGCCATCGCCAAGAACCGCGAGATCATGGGCGCCACGAACCCGGCGAACGCGGCTCCCGGAACGATCCGCAAGGACTTCGCCACCAACGTGGAGAAGAACACCGTCCACGGCTCCGACAGCTCGGACAGCGCCAAGACCGAGATCGCGTACTTCTTCCGCGAGACCGAGATCCAGAAGTACAACTGGGTCAAGTAAACCGCGTGCTTGAAGGGGGTACAGGCGACCTTTTCGGTCCTCGTGCTCCTTTTCATCACCGCTGTTAGACAAGGCCGCTAGGTTTCGTTGTCCATGGCGGGGGGACAGGCTACTTTTTCTGCCCTCGGCCCCATGGATTCAAGACAGGTGGCAGGAGTGCGGAAAAAAGCAGCCTGTCCCCCTTTTTCGCGGGAGCGCGCATGTTCGGAAAATCCACGAAACGGCAGAAGGAACAGTCTCGGGCCCAGCATCAGCAAGAGAAGGACGCGCGCCGCGCAGAGCGGAAGCGAGAGAAGGACGCCCGCCCCACGAGAGGACCCGGAGAAGAAGATCCGGACATCGCGGGGATCATCCCAGGGCCACAGCCGCTTCCTGAGGAGTAATGCGACCGCAGACGAAAAGCGAGCGCGAGCAAGCCACGAGAAACGAAAGCGGGTCCGGCCCACGAAAACCCGGTTCGAGAAAACCGAAGCGCGTTCCCGAGCAGCACTGCGCGCCGTGACGTCGCAGAGATCCGCATTTTGACTCCCCCGCGCATGTGTGGGAAGCGTTCCGCCTCTTCCCGCGCGTTCGCAGAGCCAAAAGATGTCCACTATCGCCGCAGTCGCAGCGCCGCCACCGAAACCGGTCGAGCTGACCAGCCTGCCGCTGCCAGCGCTCACCGAATTCGTGATGCAGCGGCTAAACGAAAAGCCCTTCCGAGCGAAGCAGCTCTACCGCTGGATCCACCAGCAGTACGCGACCGACTTCGATCAGATGACCGACCTCTCCAAGGCGTTGCGCGAGCGGCTCAAGGGGGAGGCGAGGCTGGCGCCGCTCGTAAAAGATCTCGAACAACGCTCGATCGACGGCACCATCAAGTATCGCTTCAAGACGCGCGACGGAAAGTTGATTGAGTCCGTGTACATGCCCTCTGAAGACCGCAAGACCCTCTGCGTGTCGACGCAAGCGGGCTGCGCGATGGGCTGCACCTTCTGTATGACCGCGACGCTCGGCCTGCTCCGCAACCTCACGCCCGCGGAGATCGTCTGGCAAGTCCACGCGGTCAACGCCGAGGTGCTCAAGCAAGGCGCGAAGACCCAACGCCCCCTCACGAACCTCGTCTTCATGGGAATGGGCGAGCCGCTCCACAACTTCGAAAACCTCAAGACGTCGCTGCAGATCCTCCAGTCAGAGGACGGCCCCAACTTCTCACACCGCCACATCACCGTCTCCACCGTCGGCCTTGTCCCCATGATTCAGCGACTGGGAGAGGAGACCGACGTGAAGTTGGCCATCTCGCTCAACGCCAGCTGCGACGAACAGCGCGACAAGCTGATGCCCATCAACCGCAAGTGGAACATCGAGGCGCTGCTCGACGCGTGCAGAAAGTTCCCGCTGCGTCACGGCAGGCGCATCACCTTCGAGTACGTGCTGATGAAGGGCGTGAACGACTCGGACGACGACGCGCGCCGGCTGATCGCGCTGGTGCGGGACATTCCCGTCAAAGTGAACCTGATCCCGTACAACGAGAACCCCGGCCTCGGCTTCCACAGCACCCAGGAGCTCCGGGCCGAATCTTTCCGCGAGCTGCTCGCGCAGGGAAACATCGCCGCGTTTATCCGCAAGAACCGCGGCCGCGACATCGCCGCTGCGTGCGGTCAACTCGCGAATGTCAGTGAAACGCAAGGGTGCGAGCTTCCTTGACAATCTGGTGACGGATCACTTAGAAGGCCCGTCCGCTTTAAACACCGGAGTAGAAAACATGGCCGTCGTTCTGCGTCTCTCCCGCGCTGGCAAGAAGAAAAAGCCGTACTATCACGTGGTTGCCACCGACTCGCGCAACCCGCGCGATGGCAAGTTCATCGAGGCGATCGGCGCGTACGACCCGAACCTTGAGCCCGCGCGCTTCGAGATCAACCCGGAGCGGTTGGAGCACTGGATCAAGGCGGGTGCGCAGCCTTCCGAGACCGTCGCGGGCCTCATCCGCCGCGCCCAGAAGACTCCCCTCGCCAAGGCGTAAGGCGCCCGCGAAGTGGACGGGCTTCTCACTTACATTGCGAAGGCCCTGGTCGATCGCCCGGACCAGGTCGAGCTCCGTTCTTTCGACGCCGAAGGCGGCAAGACGTACGAGCTCAAAGTCGCGCCAGAAGACGTGGGCAAGGTGATTGGTCGAGACGGGAGAACCGTCAACGCCATGCGCACCTTGCTTGCCGTCCTCGCGCAGAAGAAGGGCGCCAAGGCGCGGCTCGAGATTCTGGACGACCGTCGCAACGGTTCGGCCCAGCTCGGAGGGCCTCCCGCTCCAGTCCCTCCGCCGGAGAACGGCGCCTGAAGCCGTTTCTCGAGGTGGGCTATGTCGCCCGTGCCCACGGCCTCGACGGTGAAGTGGGGGTAAAGACGTTCGACCCCGCATCCAACGCGCTGATGGAAGTGGAGGGCGTGCGGCTCAAGCTGCGCGATGGGACGGAGCTGGAGCTCACCATCGACTCCGTGCGCGACACCCAGAAAGAGCTATTGGTCTGCTTTGAAGGCGTGGAGCGGCGCGCGGAGGCCGAGCGTCTGGTCGGCTCCACCGTGTTGGTCGATCGCGCAAAGCTCGTGGAGCCAGAAGAGGGCGAGTTCTTCCAGGGCGACCTCGTCGGCCTCACCGCGGTGAACGAGCAGGGCGAAACCCTGGGGACCGTGGCAGAGATCTGGAACACCGGCCCGGTTCCAAATCTGGTGATCCGCGCCAAGGGCAAGCCCGAGCTGTTGATTCCCTTCGCGGACGAGTTCATTCCGGACGTGGACCTCAACGCGGGAAAACTGATCGTCCGCCCGCCACTGTACGACGACGCTGGGAGCTGAGCCCTTGCTGCGCGTCGAAGTCCTCACCCTCTTTCCCGGAATGATCACCGGGTACGTCTCCGAGAGCATCCTCGGCAAGGCCCAGGAGAGGGGACTGCTCTCAGTGCGCGCCACAGACATTCGCGCGTTCGCCGCGGGCAAGCACCATGTCACCGACGATTCTCCGTACGGTGGCGGAGCGGGCATGGTGATGAAGGTGGAGCCACTCGTCGGCGCCATCGAGGACGCGCGGTCTCGACTGCCCGGGGCGCGCGTCTTCCTGCTGAGCCCGCGCGGTCGCACCGTGAACCAAAGCGTCGCCCGCGAGCTCGCCGCGCTGGAGGGCGGGTTCATCCTGGTCTGCGGCCGCTACGAAGGCGTGGATGAGCGAGTGCTTCCCTTCGTCGACGGCGAGCTGAGCATGGGCGACTTCGTGCTCACTGGAGGCGAGTTGGCCGCACTCTGTGTGGTCGACGCCGCGGCCCGTTTGATGCCGGGTGTCCTGGGCAACGCTGAGTCCGCGTCGACGGAGAGCTTCGAGGGAGGGCTGCTCGAACATCCCCACTACACGCGGCCTCCGGAGTTCCGCGGGGCGGGGGTGCCTGCCGTTTTGCAGTCCGGTGATCACGCGCGCATTGCGCGTTGGCGCCGCTGGCACGCCCTGCGACAGACGCGCGAGAAGCGGCCGGATCTGTTCGCCCAACTGGCCCTCTCGAAAGCGGACCAGAAGCTCCTGGCCCTGCCCGAGGAATCCCTTTGAAGGTCTTTGGAGAGGGACAGAGAACGCGGACTTGTACGCCAGGCTTCACTCTGGTAGGTACGCCCGCTCTTTCGCTTGGGCCGTCTTTTTTCGGCCCGTAGATTCACGGAGTTACCGAAATGCGGCGCAGCGCCATCGAGTATGTCGAGACCAAGCACACGCGCAAAGACATCACCCCCTTTCGCACGGGCGACACCGTGCGCGTCTTCTGGAAGGTCAGAGAAGGCGAGAAGGAGCGCGAGCAGCCGTTCGAAGGGCTCGTGATCCGGAAGACCAAGGGTCACAACCAGGCCACGTTCACCGTTCGGAAGGTTTCCTACGGCGTCGGCGTGGAGCGCATCTTCCCACTGCACAGCCCCCGGTATTCGAAGATTGAAGTTCTGACCCACGGCAACGTGAACCGGAACCGCCTCTTCTACATCCGTAACCTCAAGGGCAAGGCGTCGCGAGTTGACACCATGGACGACCTCGAGGCCGACGCAGCAGTGGCGGCATCGATCGATCCCGAGCAGCTCGCGCGAGAGAAGGCGGAGCGCGCCGCGAAGAAGGCGGAGCTCAAGGCGGAGCACGACGCGGCCGCGACCAAGAAGAAGAAATAAGTCCCGCCTTCGGATAGACGCGGGGAACGCTCCCTGGGCTTGTCGAGGAGACTCGGCGGGCCCAGCCGCATTGCGGGCGGCTGCGTCTCCGCGGTGCGAGCGGGGCTCGCGGATCTCAAATGACTCGGGCGGTAGGTGCGCGACCCAGCTTCGCCGATACGGAGAGCACGCTGGGAATCTGTGGCTGTCGCGAGCCCCACGCTACACTTCTGGCCGCAATGCACCTGCTCGAGCTCGCCGTTCAAGGAATCAAGGATTTTTCTTCTTCGTGTCGCGTCTCGTTCAAGCCGGGGTACTGGGTGCTGAACGGACCCGCGGGCAACGCGCCGCTGTGCGGGCTGACCATCGCGATTCTTCACTCGGATGGTCGCGGTGGGGATGCCGGCTTTCTTGCGCCGGGGGCGAAGCAGGGACGGGCCGCGTTTTCGATCCTCGGAAACGATCAGGCGACCTACCGCGTGGTGCGAAATCTCGGCGGCGCGGGCGCGTTGCAGCGATTGGATACGGAAACGGCCCAGATGGAGTTGATCACCGAAGACGCCACGGAGATCGGCGCGGTCCTCAAGGCGCAAGGTCTTCCATCACGAGTGACATTCGAGTCGTTGTTCTGCTTGGTCCCCCGGCAACTCCCCACCAACAAGTCGAAAGGCCGCGCACAGGCCCAGTCGGCGAACGGTGGGTAGGGACCCAATCCAGCGCT